>NZ_JALDVV010000013.1:0-51098 GCF_023110375.1 Streptococcus mitis
CTTTTTTTCTACAACAAAATAGGCTCCATAATATCCATAGGGGATTTACCCACTACAAATATTATAGAGCCAAAAAAGTTTCCAATCAGATGACTGGAAACTTTTTTATAGTCTATTTCGAAAAACTTCGTACATAAGAATAGCTGCAGCAACACTGGCATTAAGGCTTTGAACATGGCCATTCATAGGAATGGTAATCATTTCATCGACTTGTTTTTTAATGTTGCTAGAGATGCCTTTTCCTTCATTTCCGATGATGAGGGCGATTTTCCCTTTTGTATTCCACTTGTGGCAAGGAGTACCGTTCATATCCGTTCCAAAGGTCCAGAAACCTTCATCCTTGAGTTTATCTAGAGTTTGGCTCAGATTAGTCACACGGGCAATTGGAACGTGTTCAATAGCACCTGTGGCCGTTTTGGCAACGACAGGAGTAACTCCGACAGCACGGTGCTTGGGAATGATGACACCTGAAACGTTGGTCGCATCAGCTGTTCTCAAGATGGAACCTAGATTATGAGGGTCAGTTAACCCATCCAGAATCAATAGAAGTGGATTTTCTTCTTGGCGTGTTTTGGCAAGGATTTGGTCCAGTTCGCTATAGGCAAATTCGGATACTCGTAGAACGAAACCTTGGTGGACAGCACCTTCAGTCATCTCAGAGAGGGATTTTTTTGAAGTCCAAGAAATGGATACTTTTTTTTCTGTAGCCAGTTCTTTGACTTTTTCAACATTCTTACCTCGGAGATCTTCTTGGAGGTAAAGTTTGTTCCCTGTGTTTGCAAGGAGGGCTTCGGTAACGGCGTGGACGCCATAGACAATATCATTTGTTTTCATGCCTCTATTATAACACAAAACCCCGTCTTGAAACGGGATTTTTTTTTATTCTAGAATCAGTAAACCATCTTTAACTTCAAATGGGTCTTTTTCATTGATACGATCGTAAAACATGATTCCGTTAATGTGGTCAATTTCATGCTGAACAACGATGGAGTTATAGCCTTTGAGTTTGATACGGTGTTTTTCTCCATCCTTGTCAAAGTAGTCAACAG
Organism: Streptococcus mitis; assembly: GCF_023110375.1. Taxonomy (GTDB): domain Bacteria; phylum Bacillota; class Bacilli; order Lactobacillales; family Streptococcaceae; genus Streptococcus; species Streptococcus mitis_CI. The sequence goes on from NZ_JALDVV010000013.1 coordinate 1,050, forward strand.
TAACGCGGGCATGGCGAACAACATAGCCAGGCACGTTGCGGTCGACAGAGAGGCAACCTTCTCCTTCGCCAAGAGCAGCGTCTTGAACAGAGTGAGAGACGATTTTTGGATTATACATAATAGCTTGCAAGTCGTAAGCTTCCTGTGGGGTTTCGCCTTCTTCAACAATATTTGGTACCAAAACAGCGATAATACGTTTTGAGATATCTAATTGAGGGGCAGCGAGTCCAACACCACCGCGGAGCCCCATTTTTTCAGCCATGACAGGATCTTGGGAATGTTTGAGGAATTGCATCATCTTTTCACCGAGAATGATTTCCTGGTCAGACAAGGGGAAGGTAACTTCCTCAGCAACCGCGCGTAGAGTAGGATTCCCCTCGCGGATAATATCGTTCATATCAATTAAGTGAGCAGCTTTTGTAATACGTTCTATTGCAGACATTTTCTCTCCTTTCATTACCTCTACATGATATCACAAAATGACAAGGATTGAAAGCATTACGGCATCGAGCTTTTATAGAAAATGCCTAGCAGATTCAATTCAATTGTGAAAGAATTACTTATCTGTGATATAATAAAAAGAAAAGGCTTGCATTAGAAAGTAGGGAGAATAAAGATGCAAAGAAGACAAGATAGACATAAACGTGGACCAGTTTTTCGTTTTATGAGGAGTTTTGTAAACTTTTTTAGGAGTTATCGAAAGTGGAGCAATAAGGGATTTGTTGCGATACTCTTGCTAGCTGTTGCTTTATCAATGGGCTTGGTCTTGTTGTTTGAAAGTTTCCAAGGAATCCCCTTGACCAGTCAAAAAAAGGATACCATTTCTCAAGAAGTAAATAAGACTAATCAAAACTCCAAAGATCAGGAAGAGGAAAAGACTGCTAGAATTATGGCCAACGGGGACCTCCTCTATCACATTCCTATCTATCGTTCTGCCTTAAAAGAAGATGGGACCTATGATTTTCATGAAAATTTTGATTATGTGAAACCATGGCTAAAACAAGCTGATTTGATTTTAGGTGATTTTGAAGGGACTGTAAACAAGGACCACTATTTGGCTGGTTATCCGCTATTTAATGCACCTGGAGAAGTCATGGATGCCATCAAGGATGCTGGTTATCAAGTGCTAGACTTGGCGCATAACCATATTTTAGATTCACAAATAGAAGGTGTGGTCTCAACAGCAGATGCTATTGAAAAGGCAGGAATGACACCTATTGGAGTGTATACGCATGAGTCACGTGATCAAGCTCCACTGGTTATTAAGGAAGTGAACGGTATCAAGGTTGCACTTTTGGCCTATTCTTATGGTTTTAATGGAATTGAGCAAAGTATTTCTCAAGAAGACTATACCCGCTATCTTTCAGACCTAAATGAAGACAAGATGAAGGCTGAAATTGAACGGGCAGAGAAGGAAGCGGATATCACCATTATCATGCCTCAGATGGGTGTGGAGTATCGCTTGGAACCAACTGAAGAACAAAAGGCTCTTTATCACAAGATGATTGATTGGGGAGCTGATATTATCTTTGGAGGGCACCCTCACGTAGTTGAACCATCTGAAACGGTTGAAAAAGATGGGGACAAGAAACTCATTATCTATTCAATGGGGAACTTCATTTCCAATCAACGAATTGAAACCATGCAAGATGAAGAGAATGCTAAGTGGACAGAGCGTGGCGTGCTCATGGATGTGACTGTTAAGAAAAAAGCCGGTAAGACGACAATCGAAACTGCCAAAGCGCATCCTTCTTGGGTAAACCGTACACCAAAAGGAACCTATTCTCCAGAAGGTTATCCACTATTCCTATACCAAACTTATATCTTAGAAGATTTTATCGAGGGTGGTAGTCATCGTGACCAGTTAGATGAAGCGACTAAGGAACGAATTGATACAGCCTACAAAGAAATGAACGAACATGTGGGATTGAAGTGGGACTAACTTTAATCCAGAGGAAAGTAAATGACGATTAAAGTAATTGCGACAGATATGGATGGGACCTTGTTGGATGCTAGAGGCCAACTTGATCTCCCACGCTTGGAAAAGATTTTAGATCAGTTGGATCAAAGGGGGATTCGTTTTGTCATCGCGACGGGCAATGAAATTCATCGAATGAGGCAACTACTGGAGAACTTGGTCGATCGAGTGGTTCTGGTTGTTGCTAATGGTGCTCGTATTTTTGAAAACAATGAACTGATTCAGGCTCAGACATGGGATGATGCCATTGTTGACAAGGCTTTGGCTCATTTCAAGGATCGAGCGTGTCAGGACCAGTTTGTTGTAACGGGGATGAAGGGTGGTTTCGTCAAAGAAGGTACGATTTTTACAGACCTGGAAAGTTTTATGACTCCAGAAATGATTGAAAAATTCTACCAACGGATGCATTTTGTGGACGAATTAACCTCTGACCTCTTTGGTGGTGTGCTTAAGATGAGTATGGTTGTTGGTGAGGAACGTTTGAGTTCAGTTTTGGAAGAAATCAATGACCTCTTTGATGGCCGTGTTCGGGCTGTATCGAGTGGCTATGGTTGCATTGATATCCTCCAAGCTGGGATTCATAAAGCATGGGGCTTGGAAGAATTACTCAAGCGTTGGGACTTGACTCCCCAACAAATCATGGCTTTTGGTGACAGTGAAAATGATGTTGAAATGCTTGAAATGGCTGGAATTGCCTATGCGATGGAAAATGCTGATGATAAAGCCAAAGCTGTGGCTACTGCTCTAGCACCAACTAACAGCCAAGGAGGAGTTTATCAAGTCTTGGAGAACTGGTTGGAAAAAGGAGAATGAAGTGGCAGTACAGTTATTAGAAAATTGGCTCCTCAAGGAACAAGAAAAGATCCAAACCAAGTACCGTTACTTAAATCAGGTTTCTGTTCTAGAGCCAGATATTCTATTTATAGGTGATTCCATTGTCGAATATTATCCTCTGCAGGAACTATTTGGGACTTCGAAGACGATTGTCAATCGAGGCATTCGAGGTTATCAGACAGGGCTGTTACTAGAGAATCTAGATGCGCATCTGTACGGTGGAGCAGTAGATAAAATTGTCCTTTTGATTGGGACAAATGATATCGGAAAAGATGTGCCTGTGAATGAGGCTCTCAATAATCTAGAAGCTATCATACAATCCATTGCTCGCGATTATCCATTGACTGAGATTAAATTGCTTTCCATTTTGCCAGTCAATGAGGGAGAGGAGTACAAGCAGACAGTTTATATCCGCACGAATGAAAAAATTCAGAAATGGAATCAAGCCTATCAAGAGCTTGCTTCTGCCTACATGCAGATGGAATTTGTGACAGTTTTTGATAGTTTGACAGACCAAGCAGGTCAACTCAAAAAAGATTATACAACTGATGGGTTGCACCTTAGTGTTGCTGGTTATCAGGTTTTGACAAAAGCCTTGAAAGACTATCTTGTGTAGTTAGTTGATTTCCTTTTTGCATTTTTGTGTTAGATAAGGTATAATGGTTTTATTGTCTTTTGGGGTCGTTACGGATTCGACAGGCATTATGAGGCATATTTTGCGACTCGTGTGGCGACGTAAACGCTCAGTTAAATATAACTGCAAAAAATAACACTTCTTACGCTCTAGCTGCCTAAAAACCAGCAGGCGTGACCCGATTTGGATTGCTCGTGTTCAATGACAGGTCTTATTATTAGCGAGATACGATCAAGTCTTGTCTAGCGGCTTGATAAGAGATTGATAGACTCGCGGTTTCTAGGCTTGAGTTATGTGTCGAGGGACTGTTAAACGAATACATAACCTATGGTTGTAGACAAATATGTTAGCAGATGTTTGGACGTGGGTTCGACTCCCACCGGCTCCATTATTCCTTTGCATTCTTTTGCATTTCTTGGTAAAACGTTGTTAAATCAACGTTTTTTATTTTTGTCTTTGGTATTCCTTGGTATTCTTTTGCGAAAAAGACAGACCCTAAAACAGACCCTCTTTTTGAAGAAGGTCTGTTGTGTTTAAAAATTAATATAATTGGCAAAGCGTTCTCCGATGTCATCCTTTGCTTGCTTAGTTATGTGAGTATAAACGTTCATGGTCGTCTTCAAGTCGGAATGTCCTAACCGATGTTGGACTTGCTTCAAAGTCATACCAGCATCAAAGCATAGACTAGCGTGTGTATGTCTGAAACCGTGGATTTTAATTGGACGTAGGTCGCTACCTTCCACAATTTTGATAAGCCACTTTCTAGGAAGAGTGCTTGGAATTGGCTTTTTAAATTCATTTTCAAAAATGTATTTGGTGTTTGGATTTTGCTTTTTCCATTTTTTCAAAATACTTTTTGTTTTCTTGTCCAGACTGATTAGTCGATTACTGCTTACCGTTTTGGTATTGCCTATCTCTTCGCCTGCAAAACCTCTTGTAATGGCCTTATTTATGTCAAGAGTATTATCTGTCCAGTCATTCCACTCAAGGGCTAAAATCTCCCCTTTTCGTGCCCCTGTGAAGGCCAGAAGACGGAATAGAGTTATCTTCTCTAGATCCTTTGTTTTGGAGACAAGTTTTAAAAATTTTTTAAGTTCGTCTTTGCTATAGAAGTCGCTCTTGTTATCTGATTTCTTTCTTGTTGATGTAATCACGCTGTCTACTGGATTGGTATCAATGTAACCATGTCTGATTGCATACTTAAAAACATTATTCATCAACCCCTTTAACTTACGCCCATAGACCAGTTTCTTCGACCACTCGTTAGCTTGTTCCTGCATTTGAAGTGGTGTTATCGTAGCTATCTTTCTATTGCCGAAAGCTGGATAGATGTGATTCTTGAAATTCCTAGATGTCTTGATGTATGTGCTTTCTTGCACTGTCTCAGAATAATCTTTGAGCCATTTTTTTGCGATTTCCTCAACCGTGATTTCTTTCCTGCTTTGTTCTCCGCTTTCTATATCTTCCTGAAGTTGAAGTAGTGCTGCTCTTGCTTTAGCTTTAGTCGCAAATCCTCTTCGTTTAATATACTTGTCTTTTCCGTTTTCTTTTCCGACGTAAATTCTAAAACCAAAAGCCGTCTCGCCGTTTTTCTTTTTATAAGACTTTATTTCCATTGATTTTCACCTCATTTCTTGATAAAATGGGTATAAGAAAACTACCTTTTTAATGGTCGTTTCCTTATACAGTACATCCTCACGCTCAGAGTCGCCAAACTTTGCGAGCGTGGGGATTTTTTTGGTTTTGAAAAGGGAAGCAACAGCTAAGTTACTTCCCCTGGCACGCTAAGGTGCAAAGTTTAAAATTATGAGGGCTTGCCTCTAAGTAACTTAATTATAGTTCAATTTATAAATACTGTCAACGATCTACTCAAACCCTTTGAAACTCTCTAAAATCTTATCTTTTGAGTTTGTAGCACTAAGAAAGATAGCTGATGTTGTTAGTAGTTTTTTTCATAGATAATATCCTTTTTAAGTGAGTGTAGATTCAATTCGTAGAGTTTCTCTATATTGTTCAGCGACCGCAACATCGGTAAAGTGTACGGTATTGTTAAACTCTTTGTGTACTAAATCTTTAATTTCTTCTAAATTTACTCGGAAGAACTCTTTGCGAGAATTTACTTTGTTGACTTCTTGTTTTCTAAAATAGTTATGTAGAGTTGTTTCAAGAGCAGGAGCATCTTCGCTGAAAATTAGAGCGTGTACGTCAAACGGGAATGGAACAGAAGCACTGCTCAATTCAGAGATACGATCCATTGGTTCAAGACGTCTTGTCATACCAATTTTATAAACATTTTCTCCGAAAGAGCCAATATTAGAGATGATGTAGACGAATCCAGCGCGAGTATTGGTTTCTCGATTCTCAACATCTTTTTTGTCTTTTTCTAATTCTTTGATTTTATCTTCTAGTTCTTTAATCTTATCTGCATAAAGTTCTTTCTCGATATCTGTATTAGATGACTCTAGATACTTCATTAGTTTAACAACTTCATTTCTGAATTGATTTTCCTCTTTGATGATTTTATCTTTTTGAGTTTGAAGTTCTTTCTCTACCCGTTGTTGTTCTCTCATTTCCTCTTTTTTAGCTTTCAATAATTCACGTTCTTGCTCGAGAACATAATAGTATTTATATGTTGCATCTAGCTTTTCTAATTTAATATTTAGTAATTCTTTTGTGATTTGAACATTATCGATAGAGAATAATCTATTTAACGTTGAGAATGTATTAGTGATTTTGTTGCGGTAAGTATCAACATTGTTCATTCTTACATTCGTCAAGTAATAATCTGTTTCAGCATTAAATGCACGCAACAATTTTTTAGATTGTTTTTCACGTTTCTTGTAGTCATCGTCGTAAGAAGTGGAGCGGCAAGCTTTTCCGTCTGCAATCAATTCCTTTTCTTTTATTTGAAGGATAGATAATGTATTTTTTAACTCGTTAGAAGTAATGTTGTCAGTAAAGTCTACAGTCGTTTCATGAGCGATAACGATACTAGATTTTTCTTTCAATATCGCTTCATAATCTTTTTCTTCTTGTTTAAGTTTTTCTACTTTCCTACTCAATTCTTTCAAAGACGCTTTTAGGGAATATTTCTCTTGAAGAGTATTCTCTTTGATTTCTTCAGCTTCCTGTTTGGCATTCTCCAGAATTTCCTCAGCTTGATTTTGTGCTTCTATAAGAATATCATCAGCTTTATCTATGTTTTCAAATAATTCTATTTCTTTGTTAGCTTGAGAAAGGATCTTATCAGCTTCTTCTTTAGCGGATTGCAAAATCATTTCCGCTTCATTATTTGCTTTCGTTAAAATAAAATCCGCTTCTTTCTTGCTATCAAGTATAACTTCATATTGAGAAAGCTCATTGAACTTCTCTTTTGATATAAAACTGTATTTTCTAGATCTTCTGTAAATAAATATCAGGCCAAGTAATGTTGATATAAATATTGTTACAGGCCATGCTAACAGTAATATAGCAATAAACCAAGGTTGATAATGTAGTGGTATGCGCTCTTTCATAATAAACTCCTTAAAATAAGATTACACTTTATTTTTCCCTATAAATGCTCACGACTTCTCCAATAATGCGGATATCGTTGCTTTCATCTAGATGTATATCTTCATAATCTGGATTCAAGCTTTCAAGATATCCTTGTCGCAGTTTCTTAACATAGTTAGCACCGTCTACTTGGAAGATACCGATTGTGTTATAGTCAACTTGAGGTGTATTCTTGATAAATAGGTAGTCGCCATTCTTTATCTTTGGCTCCATAGAGTTGCCGACGACATAAGCGATAGCGTCGTAGTCGTCTGGGATTTCATCCTCATAGAACGAAACTTCCATATCTAAATCGTCGTCCTGCATCGAGCCACTACCAGCAGAGACAACCCCAGTAACACGGCGGTGAGTCGTCTGTCTGTAGTCGTCCAGTCTGATGATGTTTTCCGATACTTCGTTTATCTTCGTTTCTTCTTCGTTTTGCTCTTTCAGTTGCCTCTCGGCAAAAGTCAGGACTTTCCCCTGTCTAGGCGGTTCTAGTTTGTCATAGATGGTTTGGATATCGCTCGGATAAGGCTTTTGAACTGGAGGAAAGAGGTCATCAATCGAAATACTGAATGCTTTAGCTAAGTCAAACATAGTATTTTTCTTAGGAGACCTAAACCCTTTTTCATAATTGCCAATGGCGTTTTTACTTATACCAATTTTAGCGCCCAATTCTTGTTGAGTCCAACCATTTGCCAATCTGTATTGCCTTATTTTCTCGCCAATAACAATCGCAATCTGTTCTTTATCCATGATTGAATCCCCTTTCTATTTTATAAGTAAAGTATAACACAAAACCCACGAAAAGAAAACTTTTTTTGTGTTTTCGTTAAAAAAGTGTTGACAACCCACGAAACGTGTGCTATAATTAAATCAAGCTTAAGGAAATAACAAAAAAACAAAGCGGAGGGCAATGCAATGAATAAAGGGATCACAACTCAAGAACAAATCGCACTAGCAAAAGAAATCTTACAAGTTAAGAACCGCAGAGAACGCTCGCTTAAACTAGGAGAAATCCTAGACCGTGAAAAACTATCATCAGATGATATGTACGAATTGTATAACACGCTATTGACAACAATCAGAGTTTACGGCGACGTTATCGGATTTGATGATAAAGATTTTCAAGAAATGGCTCTTACAATCTTGGTTCTTGAAAAGGTTGAAGAGGCTAAACAAGCTAGGGTAGCGTAGAGAGGTGCGATTCCTCTCCTAGTTATTGCTCCAAGAGCAAAATAAAAAAGGAGGCGATAGAATGACAGGAAAAGTCATAGAACTTGCAGATCAATTCATTGGCTCGCATGAAACATACAGAGAAGCTAAGATAGCGTGTGAAAAGCTATTTAGACAAGCCAGCCATGAGATTGAACTCAGGGCGCTGGAAAGAAGTACAAGGGGGTGAGTGCGTGCAAATATATCTTTATCAATTACGAAAAGAAAAAGGCATAACACAAAAAGAGTTAGCAAGAAAATTAGGTATTTCAGAAACTGCATTTCGTCAAAAAGAAAGAGGACAACGTGCTTTTAAATCTGACGAAATGTTTATTATCGCTGATGTTTTAGAAAAAGATATTGGCGAAATTTTTTCAGATCCAAGACCACGAAACGTGGTTAAATAGAAGGAGAGGGAATGGTTGAAAATAAGCGAAGTAAAAAACAATGCTTTTTATCAGTTTCCGCAGTGGTTACTTGACGAAGAATACAAGGATTTGAGTATTAGAGCGAAGATTATGTACATGCTGATTTTTGATAGACGTACATTGTCTATTCAAAATAAATGGCATGACAAAAACGGAGATGTCTTTATTTACTTTACAAACCAGCAGTTCATGGAATTGCTTAATTGCAATGAAAAAACTGTAATTAAAGCAAAGAAAGAATTGCAAGACTTTGGACTGATTAAAGAAGAAAGGCAAGGGGTTAACAAGCCTAATCGTCTATACATTTCCGGAACTGTAAAAAATACAGGTCAAGAACTGCAAAAATTACAGTATGGAACTGTAAAAAATACAGGTCAAGAACTGCAAAAATTACAGTCAATCAAGACTGATAATATCAATACTAATTTATCAAGACTGAGTGAACCAGATGGTGCTGGTGCTAACACTCTATATAGTATAGAGGACGCCCCAGCAGAAAAAGACTTAGGTATTGTTCACGATTGGATTTTTTCAGAGTTTGGAAGATACCCGACACCGTTTGAGATTGAGGATTTGAAATATTTCTTGCAAGACCATAGTAAAGAGGTTATCAAGTTAGCAATCAAGGAATGTGTGGGCAATGGTAAACCTTACTTCAAATATCTCAGTAGCATTTTGAGAGATTGGAAGCAGAAGGGCTTAGTAACTGTTGAGTTGGTAGAGAATAGGCAGAAACCGAAGAGGTCAAGTGGGAAGTCGAGCAGTGAGTTGAGATTGTCAGACGATGGTTACAACCCACGACTGGGATTCTAGGAGGGTGCTATGCGAGCAGTATCAAGAGATGAATTGCAGGGTAGATTTTTACAGATTGAAACCTTGAATACTCAATGCCCTAAGCATGAGGGAGTCTATATGTGGCGTTCGGTCAACCCTTGCACGCAGAATGTGCTGACTTATTGCCCTGAATGTGAACAGGAGAAAATCAACAGTCAAGCAGGCGAACAACTTGCTCAAGCTGAGGCTCAAATCAGAAATACAAGGTCTTACTCTTTATTTTCTAAGGAGAGCATCATTCCACCTGATTTACAAAATGCCACTATCGGCAACTTTGAGATTCACACAGACCAAGACGCTGAAGCAGTCAATTTCGCTAAGCGTGTGACGGTTGACTATGTGAAGGAGCGATATGAGGGTAATACGATTATCAGCGGTCCTCCTGGAGTTGGTAAGAGCCATCTAGCAGTTGGAATTGCCAAGACGCTGAACGAGAGTTTTCAGAAGTTCCAGTTGAAGCGCTCAGTGGTCTATATTCCATCCATGGAACTATTCTCACGGATGAAAGACGCTTTTAGATACAAGGATTCCAAGTGGGAAGAAAGACGGACTATCCAGTTCTTGCAGAAAGTGGACTACTTGATTTTGGACGACCTTGGCAAAGAGTCGAGTGTAGGAGATGAAATCAAGCAGGGGAACAACTGGATGCAAAAAGTCCTGTATCAGATACTTGAAAACAGGACGAACACGATTATAACTACGAACTATGGAGGCAATCACTTGGAACAACTTTACGAGAAAAGCCTCGTAGATAGAATAACGAAAGGAAACATGAAGACTAATGCGTTCAAATTTAGCAATGACACAGAGTCTAGACGCACCTTGTCAGCAAGTGACTACTGAAGAACGTCAGAAAATTATTGAACAGTTTGAAGCTAATCACTACGGACTATCTAGCTTGCTGAAAGAGCGGTTGCTAATTACAAGCGACTACCAGTTTACAAGAAAGATGAACGAACTGACGTACTACGCAACAAATGGAAGCGTCTATAGAACCTAAAAATAAAAGCACCTGACGGCAATCAGGCGCATACTTAAATATTCAACATGATTATAACACGAAAGAGAGGAAATTGCCAATGGCTTTAGAATTGTTTGGAGAAGATTTCAAAAATGAACTGCTTGAAGAACTTGTCCAGTTGAATGTGAAAGCTATGACTGAAGCTAAAATGCGAGTGGCAAGAGGCACGAACTGGGCTTCAATCAAAGATGTTCAAGAAAGGACAGGTTGGGGAAGAAAGAAAATCGAAGATTTCAGAGACGCAGGGAAATTCCGCTATCAGCAAAATGCTAAAGGCGGTAAGTATTTATATGACTTGAACGATGTACTTCGGTTTCAGAGTCAGTTAGCAAAATAAAGGAGATAGAAAAAATGTTTGAACCACCATTAATTAATCAGCTTTTAGGAACCGGCGCAGTGATTTTGGGATTCATTGGTGCTGGGATTTTAGCACGACAAATGGAACTGCACGAACTTGAGAAACAACGAAAGTTGGAAGAACGTGATACGAAAATTATACAAGCGTTTAACGAAGCGGTTGAAATCGGTCGTGAGATTGAACGTGAGGAAATCCGTCAAAACATCCGCAGAGAGTTTCAAGGATTTACGTTTGATAACGAACGCCCTGAAGGTTTGAAGCCTGAGCCGTTAGCTTTGCCGGAGCCTAAGAAAGTGATTATGAAAGTGCTACGTTGAGGATAAGATAATGACTAGAATTGAACTTGAAAACCGTGTATGGCTTTTGGCCAACCATGAAGAAAAAAACGAATTACTGGATCTTGGGCTAACATCCAAGGCTGGATATGTGAAGCGAGTTCTGGAACTCGGAAAGGTGTATGCTCATGTTTGATTATGACAGAGATGTAATGCAACCGCCTGAGGAGCAAGAAGAACTTGACCCTAGCCAGTACATCTATGTTGGATGTGGACAGTATTTATATGTGGGTGATGAAGTATGATTGAGGAGTTATATGCAGATAATGGCAACTTGCGCTCTAATTACATTCATCTTGGCCGAGAGCTGGGGCAAATCATCAACGAACAACAGGACGTTATTTTGAAGTTGCAAAACGAAAACAAGCGCTTAAAGCGTGAAAATTGGAATTTGAAGAAGACGAAAGGAAGAAGGAAATGAAAAAGCGATTATATTACAAAAAATGGAAACAAGAACTCAGAGAAGAAATGAAAGCAGAAATTGATGGCGAGTCCCTAACCGAGAAAATGGTTAGAAAAATGAGTATTAACGACATGTTACATTATTTTCGAAAATTAGCATTAGAAGATGCTGGATACTGTGGGACAATGTTTAATTACTAAAACTAAAAGGAGAAGAAAATGACTAATAATCAATTAGCAACGCAGATAAAACGTGACATCACTACTGACCCAAGTTTACTAACTGGGGCAGACATCAAAAAGTATTTTGACCCACAAAACCTACTGACTGAAAAACAAGTAGGTCATGCTCTAGCCTTGTGTAAAGGTCGCAATCTTAACCCATTTGCTAATGAGGTCTACATTGTAGCTTACAAAAACCGTAATGGAGGCACAGAATTCAACTTGATTGTCTCTAAAGAGGCTTTCTTGAAACGTGCTGCCCAATGTAAAGACTATGAGGGTTTTGAGGCTGGAGTAGTGGCAGTAGATAGCGAGGGTGTTATGCACGAACGCAAAGGGGCTCTTATGCTACCTGGTGATATCTTGGTAGGCGGTTGGGCTAGAGTCTATCGCAAAAATTTCAAAGTACCTGTAGAAATCCAGGTATCTCTTGAAGAATACAACAAGAAACAAAGCACTTGGAACTCTATGCCAGCTACAATGATTAGAAAAACAGCCCTAGTAAATGCTCTCAGAGAGGCTTTCCCTGAGGATTTAGGAAATATGTACACAGAGGATGACGGAGGCGAAACATTTGACCGTATCAAAGATATCACACCTCAAGAAAGCCGTGAGGATGTCGTAGCACGCAAGATGGCTCAAATTGAGCAATTTAACAAAGAGCAAGAAGCAAATCATGTAGGTTCTGAGCCTATTCAAAATGAGGAGCCAATCCAAGGAGAGTTGCTAGATGGTGAACTTGAATATTAGGAGGACAACATGCAAGAATTACAAGTAAGTGTAACTCAAGCTCAGGTTGAAATTTTAGACCGTGAGTTGTTTGAACAAAATATTAAAGAAGTGGTAACGAAGTACCAAAATTACACAGTTACTGCTTCGACCATCAAGGACGATAAGCAGGTACTAGCTGATCTCAGAAAGCTATTCAAGCAGATATCTGACGAGCGTATCAACATCAAAAAGGTTTTGTCAAAAACTGCTGATGATTTCAACGAATACATCACAGAGCAGGTTGAACCTCTTGATGGTGTCATCAAAAAGATTGCGAAAGATGTCAAAGAGTTTGAAGATCATCAGAAAGCACTCAGATTGGATACTGTTAAGGGTTACATTACAAATAAGGCGTCAGAATACATGCTTGACCCTCGTCTATTTGACGAGAAAGCTCTTGAATACATCAAGGCTGGCGATTTCATGGCTGACGGTGTGACGCTCAAGAAAGTTACGATGAAGTCGCTTGATGACATGATTACATTTGAGTATCAGAAGCAAGAAGAGTACAAGAAAACTATCTCCGCAATCTCAGGGCAATGTGCCGAGTACGGAATGACAGACCAGCCATATATTCGAATGCTGAAAGATATGACTTTGGTTGAAGTGCTGGAGCAAATCAAGGCAGACTACGCTTTTGAAAAGCAAAAGGAAGAATTGAGATTGGCTCAAGAGCGAGCTGAACGAGAACGCGAGGAAGCTTTAGCTCAGCAACAAGAAGATCAGCCAGAGTTTAGAACAATTCATGGCTGTCATATCGACGAGGAAACACAAGAATTTGACCCAGAGACGGGCGAAATCTTAGGCGGTGGGCAATTCCAAAACCAACAAGAAGCTGTCAGAGGGGCCGAAAATGGCTTAAAACGATATACCCAAAAAATGACCTTGGAAGTGTATTTCTCTGACACGGAAGAAAAAGACTATTTCAAGAATAGCCTTGCGGATTTGGGATTTGAATATAAGAAAAACTACACTGTCCAAGAGTATCAACGCATTGAGCCGTTGAGTCAGGCGGAACTTGAAATGAAATTGTAGAAGTATGGGATGTTATCCAAGGAAAGCGAGGAAAGAATGAAAATCTATATTGAACAAGATGATGTAAAATTGAGCTTTGAGCGAGCGCAGGAACTTGATTATCAAACCTTATTCAAAGCCTATCAGATGGTCACAGGGTCTGATGAAATACTTGAGGATTTGAGTCGGAAAGAGGTCGGTGGTACAAAGACCGTTTTAAAACATGATGCTGAAAAAATAGCTGAAATCGATCCTGTCAATATCGAAGAAGTCACAGACAGGTTTTCAGCAAAAATTAGCAGAAGTCCAGCGCTTTCGCAGAAACCAAGCGAGAAGGTCGATGTTGATTTGCAATGCCCGTTTTGCGGATGTGCGAAGCGGTGGAAGGTTCCATCTTACTTTAAATTCATGAACTGTCCTGACTGCCAAGGCTCAATTTTCTTGTCTTGGGCGACAGGAGTCAAAGGGGAATTGGATGAAAATGGATTTTATTTCAGAGGGGACAGCCCGATGAAATTTAAAGAGCAGACAGATGAATTCGAGGATATGTTTGCTATTGAAGAATCAAAATAACCAAAACCAACTATTTCCATTTTGGAAACAACTCAAAAACCAACAAGCCGTGCATTCTTGTAAAACTGCGAACTAGAAAGCGTCAAAAAAACGGTCGTGCGACCTTGGACGAGCGGCTGCCCGTATTTAGCCAATTATCACAAAGGCAGTCGCATTTTTTTAGATAATCAGATGAAATTTTTGGATTTATTCGCTGGTATCGGCGGTTTTCGTCTTGGTATGGAGTCCGCTGGGCATGAATGCGTTGGATTTTGTGAAGTAGACAAATACGCTAGAGCCAGTTATAAAGCGATACACAATACAGAAGGAGAAATTGAATTACATGACATTACAAGAGTCACAGATGAGTCTATTCGAAGATTCGGAAGTGTGGACGTTATCTGTGGAGGCTTTCCGTGCCAGGCTTTCAGCATTGCGGGACACAGACGAGGTTTTGAAGATACACGAGGAACTTTGTTCTTTGAAATCTGTAGGTTCGCATCTGTTCTCAGACCTAAATATCTATTCCTTGAGAACGTCAGAGGACTCCTCAACCATGACGGAGGGGCTACATTTGAAACTATCATCCGAACCTTGGACGAATTGGGGTACGATGTGGAATGGCAAGTGCTTAACAGCAAAAATTTCGGAGTCCCCCAAAATCGGGAGCGAGTGTTCATTATCGGACATCTTAGAGGAGAACGTACCAGAAACGTTTTTCCTATCAGCGGAGAAAGTGAACAATCTGATCATCAACCACCAAAAATAGAAATTATAGGCAATACTAAAAATCCGAATGGCACAAGGAAAGGAACTAGAAGCGTGGTCTATGGTTCAGGTGGTGTAGTGGGAACTTTAACCGCAACAGATTACAAAGAGCCTAAGCAGGTCGCTATAAAACAGTTCGGAATCCTGCAACCCAATTTTAATCAATGTGGAGTGGTTTACGAAACAGACGGCATCGCACCAACAATCCGAGCCTATCAAGGTGGAGGTCTTGAACCTAAAATCAGAGTCAAAGAAGCAACATCTAAAGGTTATGCAGAGGCAGAGGTTGGGGATAGTGTGAACTTATCACACCCAAACTCTAAAACAAGACGAGGACGAGTTGGGAAGCAAGTAGCCAATACACTCTTGACTGGAGAAAGTCAAGGAGTAATTGAGCCTGATTTTAGAATTAGAAAACTAACACCTCGTGAATGTTGGAGATTGCAAGGATTCCCAGACTGGGCTTTTGATAAAGCGCAAGAAGTAAATAGCAACAGTCAATTATACAAGCAAGCAGGAAACAGTGTGACAGTCAATGTCATTGCTGCTATCGCAAAAGAATTGAAATAAAAGGAAGTAAAAAATGCTAAATAAAATCGACATACCAGGAACAGATATCACACTTGAAATCGTGGACAAGACCATCACGATCACCAATAAAATTGAATATGATATGCAGATGCATTTTAGAAATACAGATGCAGATGCTTCTCTTGATACAAGTGGCGACGTGTTTGAGCCTCTCTACTGGTTAGATATTAAGGTGACACCGAAAATGCCGACAGAGTATCATACGAGCCTTGGAATCAAGAGAGAAAAGCGCCACTTGGCCGAACTTCAGAAGTTCTTTGAGTTTATTGAGAGTAATAAACGAAACCTATTTGATCTCTGTGGATTCAAGGGAGAACTGCAATGAGTTCATTGACATTATCGTTAGACATTTCAACTACTGCGACAGGATGGGCCGTATTTCACGGCTCTGACCTTGTCCAGAGTGGTGTCTTAAAACATAAAAGCAAGTCTTTCTTTGAACGTGGGCGCTTCATGGCTAGCGAACTGCGAGCAATTCAATCGAGAGCGCTCCAGAAATACGACTGCCATTTTGAATCAATTGTGGTCGAGAAGAACTCAGTCATGGGGCCAAATCAACAGTCCATGATCAGTATTGGAATTGTGACAGGCATTATCCTTGGCCGACTGATTGCTGACAATGTGTACTTCGTGAACGTGTCGACCTGGCGCAAGCACTGGAAGTTCAGCTACAAAGACCGAAGTAAGAAATCAATGAAGCTACAGGCTATTGCTAAAGTGTCTGATGAATTCGACCTGAACGTTAAAGACGATGAAGCTGACGCTATCCTGATTGGTTCATATTTTGTAAACCATGGCCAAGAATTTGGAAATCTGGAAAGCCACAAGGTGAGTTGAGGAGTTGGAAGATGAATAAGCAGGAATTGATTAAAGAGTTTGAAGAAATCGGGATTCATGGTTTGAATATGTTTGGAGCTGTAGTCAAAGGCATTCCGACCAAAACTGCAATTGATCTAATCAAACAACTAGACGAGCCAGAAAAAGTCAAAGTAAAGCAGTTTGTGGCGGATTGGTATGAGGAACACAAAGATGAATTTGAGTACAATGTGTGGGATTGGTTATCTTCAAAAAGCGAGTTGGGAAAGATTGATAGTAAGTTCGCTTTTTGGTTAAACGACGTAGATAATACACCTATTCAAACCCTCGTCAACATGCACCAATTTGGTTACGAGGTCGATGAAGAAAAGAGGTATCTGGTTAAGATTAAAGCATCTGGTCAGTACATTATGAACAATCCTGATGAGAATGCTGTTTTTTTCTACAGCAGCAGAGCGTATTCTAAACTTACTCGCAAAGAACTCGAAGAAGCTGGATTCGGCTGGGTATTCGATTGCCCAGGGATTGAGATTGAGGAGGTTGATGGATGATACAAACGCTTGAAGAAGGAATGAAGAATCAAAGTAAACGCATAAAAATCCCAATGGAAATCAGACCGTTTGATGTGGGTTATCGAATAGTAAATAAACACGGTCAAGCGCTTGCCTTAAATAACGGAGCAAGTATATTCGCTTTACCTTCGCTGGCCGAAAAAGCCATTAAGAAAGAGTTTGGGAAAAATGATCCAGACTTTGACATCGAAAAACATTTTGTCGAAGAGGTCGCTGTTGTTAATTTAAGTAAATTTCATAGTTATTTTGAGGAGGTGGAATGATGTCGTTTTACGGAGGGACATTCACTGATTATTGTAAGTATTGCGATGACAAGTACAGTGGGATTTTCAAATTAAAAAAAGGTGAAGACGCTATTAAAGGATTCCATAGATGGTTGAAAGAACACGGAAGAGAGGTCACAGATTGAAACGACCAAACAGATATCCGTACACTAAAAATCAATGGGTTGAAGAAACTGTTAATCACTATACATATAAAAGCGATATTTGCTATACAAGTCACATTTTAGAAAATAGACTTACTGGAGAAATTAAGAGCAAGGAGGTAAAGTGATGGCAGATGAGCAAAATATTTTAGAGACACAATTGATTTTAGGTAAGCAAGTTTTAGAAATTGTATTGGATTTGCTAAAAGACGATTCAAAAACAGGGGCAGTTCTACCTTTAAACATAAATGACCGTGAATTTACGATTACTGTAGAAAAGGAGGTGGAGTGATGGAATTTTTACTAACAAGCACAAGCGGGTGGGTTGAAAATCAAATTCCTAACACCAAAATTAAAAAATACACAAAAAGAGAAGTTAGAACCTGTTTGACATTTGAAGAATTTGATAAGCGATTTTCTAGGACAGAAGGCACTTGGCTTTCTAAAGGAGTTAATCATAAAACGTCTAAAGGTCGAATACAAAGAGAATTCCCGAACGGTGCAGAGGGGCATTTTATCGAAATTAATTCGATAGAGGAGTTGCTAGAATTTCAGAAAAAAGTTGGAAACGAGCTAATAATTACTTCTGCTATTGATAATGAATCAATTCCAGCTATTGAAATTTACAATAATTACAGGGAGTGAACATGAAACGATTCATAGCTATCTGGATTTTATTGTCTGCTGGATTGAATATCTGGCAGAGTATCCATATTAAAAAATTAGAAGAAAAGCGCCCGATGGTCATCTATCGAGCCGATAATCAAGGCGCTAATATATTCGGTAAAGTCGTCGAAAAAGGACGACATGGGAAACTATACACGATTACCATTCGTGACTACGGTGTGTTCGTGGTTACGAAGGACGTGTATGAGAAAGTGAAAGTTGGAGATGAGGTGTTACTATGAACACAATAGACAAAGTCAAACAATGGTTTATTGACCGTGACCTTGAAAATGGTGGACGACTAGACAAGCAGTCACTCAAACTCAGCGAGGAGTTCGGTGAACTATGCGCAGGATATCTCAAGAAGAATGAGAAGCTGACCAAGGACAGTATCGGAGATTGCGCAGTCGTGATTGTCGGGCTAGGCTTGTTGATTAAAGAGGATGTGCAGGAGATTTTTGAGGAATCAGGTTTCACCGGAAATGAAGATGTGATGGAATATTTTAAATGGCTGAGTACTAACATTAGCGAGTTTCAATTGTATCACAACCAAAATGGTGAGAATTTCTGTCGATACAATCTAGTAAAATCAATCTGCTATTTAAAATCAATCAGCTATGCCCTTGGTTATAGCTTTGAAGAATGTTTTGAACTGGCCTATCAAGAAATTAAAGACCGCAAGGGTCGTTGGATTGACGGTACGTTTGTCAAAGAGGAGGATTTGGTATGATACCAAGATATAGAGCGTGGTTGAAGAAAGAACAGAAAATGGATAATTATATCGACCACATCAGTTGGCTAGAGGATGAGTTATATTGTATTGGGGATGGAATTACTTACATGGTTTCGGCAGAAGATTTAGTTCTCATGCAATCGACAGGACTAAAAGACAAGAACGGTAAGGAAATCTTTGAGGGGGATATAGTCAAAATGGCCAAGGATGTTTATTCTGAACCGACTTATTACGAGGTTGTAAGACATTATGGCGGAGCGTATCGCCTTGAATCCAAACAACACGGATGTGAATTGTGGTTACGACATGCTGATTGCGAGGTCGTAGGGAATGTGTATGAGAACAGAGATCTTTTGGAGGATAAGGAATGACAAATCTTTGGGAGGAGACCTTAGAGGTTTTAAGAGACCATGGCAAAACGTTTGAGGGTGTCAGATATATTCAAGGCTCAGACTTTAAAATCACTAAAGAAAATTTTGAGAGACTTGCCAAGCAAGCTAATTATCATAGCGGATACGGTGCAGCTCACGTTCCTACTGATTTAGCTATTGTTGGCAAAGGCTGGTGGTTAGAACGAGGAGAATATGATGGTTCTGAATGGTGGGATTTTAAAGAAACACCTAAACAAATCAACGAAGTCAGAAACATTTCTTGTCTTGTAGGCGGAATGTGGCCAACGCTTAAAGAATTGAATACCATCAACCCGATACAAGAAAGGCTTGAAGAAATGAGAAAAGAGAGGGGATCTAATGAACCCAGAAATAATTGACAACGTAAACAAACCAAATCACTACCAAGGCGCAAACGGTCTGGAGGCTATCGAGGTTGTGCATAACTTCGTTGGGGATCTTTCTGGAGTGTCTGCTTTCTTTTGGGGCAATGCAATCAAGTATATGCTTCGTTTCCAGAAGAAAAACGGTCTTGAAGATCTGAAGAAAGCACGTAAGAACCTTGACTGGCTAATCGAGGAGATGGAACATGAGAATTAAAACATCAATGGGAACAATCATCAATGTTGACAAGATAAAGCGCAGTATCACAGTTGAGGGCGTTGAATTGGGCTCAGATTGTCGTGCGCTGACCTCTAAGTATAAAGATGGACAGGTACAATAACACTAGTTTTTGATGGGAAAATAATTTAAAAAAGGAGTAAAAACAATGTTTACACAATACAATCATGAAACAGGGAAAACTACACTTACAAAACTTGCTAAAGGCGGTATCATTACGGTTGCAACAATTGCTTCACTTGGGATTTTTCGTCTCACAGCTGTGAAACGTATCCCAGCTAATACAGTTGGAGTTAAAGTTAGCGCAATTGGAGGTGTGCAAGAAAATACCCTGCAAACAGGATATCATCTAAAAATGCCATTTATTGACAAAGTCTACACCTTATCTACATCTGTTCAAACAAAAACAATGGAGAAAATCACGACTCAGACTAAAGATGGTCAGTGGCTCAACACCAATATCGATGTGAAATATCGTGTCAATAAGGAGAAAGCTATGACGGTATTCTCTAACTACACTACCTTGAAAACAGTAAATGATAGTGTAGTATCTCCAGCAGTGCAAAGGGCAATCGAGTCTGTAACGGGTAGTTACGATATCTATGATGTGCTGGGTGACAAGCGTACTGAAGTTTATGAAATGATTGACAAGGCTCTCAAGGAAAAATTTGAGTCTTATGATTTAGAGTTTGTTTCTTTCACAATTACAGATCAAGATGCTGGAGATGAAATTGAAGCAGCAATCAAAAATGAATCTGTAAAACAAAAGGAAATCGACACTGCAAAACAAGAACAGGAAAAGGCTAAAGTTGAAGCTGATACTAAAAAAGTTCAAGCTCAAGCAGAAGCAGACGCAGGTATCATCAAAGCAGAAGGTGAAGCCAAGGCCAACAAAGCTAAGTCAGATTCAATCACAGATAATCTTATCCGGATGAAAGAAGCAGAAGCCAGAGAGAAACATGGCTGGGTCACTGTCAACGCAGGTAGTGTGATCGCGAATAAAGAATAAAATAAAAAAAGCCAAGACACCCTCTGTCTCAGCTAATAGTTCTCGCAAAGACTATTATATCACAAAGGAGACAGAGAGTGAACAAGGCTAAAGAACTCTTGAAAGAGTTGCAGGATCTGGACATGGACATCCAAAGCCGTATAGATGAAATCAATGAGCTTGAGGCAGGTTTGCTCTCAAGTCCTAAGTGGTCAGGTGTCAAAGTCCAAGGTGGACAGACTAGAAAAGTTGATGATGTCTATACTCAGCTTGTCGTGATGAAAGAGGCTATAGAGCAGGATACTAAAGAGGTTATTAACAGAAAACTTGAATTAGGTAGAATGATCAACAGGCTTAAAAATCCAAAAAGTAGGTCTGTCCTTAGAATGACTTACATTACTAAGACTTACATTGAGGATATTTGCGACAATTTGAGAATTAGTAAGGCAACTTATTACAGATTACGCAAACAGGCTGAGTCCGAACTAGAGGAGACAATCATAGACAAAGTGAGCTAAAGTGAATGCGCATGAAGTCTAAAATCTGTTAGAATGGTAGTGTCAAGAATTGAAAGAGAGGTACCTGAAATCAGGGTGTCGTAAAGGACATTGAGGGTTCGAGCCCCACCCTCTATTTCGTTCATTGACGTCTCCTTTATACTTTATTATATTTTTCCGAGGTTTCGGCCTCGTTTTGGCGGTGACAGGTAAGTGGTTTCTCTCCTATGTTTCCCTTGGTTCGATTCCGGGCATCGCCATTTGAGTGTTTGTGTCCCAGAATGGGGTAGGCAGTAGGCTTAGCATTCATATATCACTCATTAACTTAAAAATGGTTGCAGTAGCGACTGAACCTTGCATGGTTGCGTAGCTAATTATATTCCGGATAAGTTATAAGCTAGAGGGTTTGATTCCCTCAGAGGTTGTAAAGACTACAAAAAATAAAAAAGGAAAACTTTCAAATTGATTACTAATTAACACGCAAGGTAGTAGTCGCCTTGCAGTTGGAACGTAGCTCAGTTGGTGGAGCGATATGACTATAAAGGGTCTGAAACGTAGGCAGGTTCGAGTCCTGTCGTTCCAATTGTATCTCTGTGAGTAGCTATCACAATAGGGGTACAGGGCGGTAATTAGATTTAGGCTGATTAACCTGTAGGACAGAGATAAAATAGCACTATATAAGGCTCTGGTGGGGGAGGCACCCACTTACCGCATACAGTCACTCTTTGAGTGGCTTTTTTGATTTACAAAACGGACAAATAGGAGGTAATAGGTTGGGCAGAGCACGAGACCCAAACCGAGATAAAGCTTTTGAGATTTATAAGCAGAATAACGGAAACATCACTAACCGTAAGATTGGTGACATGTTGGGCGTGCCTGAAAAAACTATCTCAGTTTGGAAGTTAAGAGATAAATGGAGTGATTGCAGTACTACAAAAGATGAATGTAGTACTGCAAAAAGGAAACGGGGAGCGCCGAAAGGCAATAAGAATAGCAAAGGCGGAAGTATAGGTAATCAAAATGCCCTTAAACACGGCCTGTTTGCTAAGTATCTACCGCAAGGAGTGCATGAGATATACGAGCAACTGGCAGATAAGCAACCAATTGATATTCTTTGGGAGAACATTCAGCTAACCTATGCTAATCTTTTACATGCCCAGCGCATTCTGTACGTTCAGGACGTTGATGATACAACCACTATGCTTATTGCAAGCACAGCAAAAGGCGGAGAAAGCTATGAAGTTCACACGGCTTGGGATAAGCAGGGTAAGGCCTTAGCTGCAATTGCAAGAATACAGTCAGAACTTAGAAATATGATTAAAACATATGATGAATTGACTCGCTCAAGCCTTGCTACAGAGGAGCAGAGATTGAGAATTGAGATTCTGAAATCTAAACTACCTGACAATGAACCTGAGAACGTTCATGACGATGGCTTTATTAAGTCTCTAGAAGGGGTGGTTGAAGAAACTTGGCTAGATTAAGAATGCAAACCAATACATTCAAATTTCAACCTTTTAGCAAAAAGCAGAAGAAAGTGCTAACTTGGTGGCTTTGGAACTCTCCAGTCCATGAATCAGAAGGCATTATTGCTGATGGTGCTATCCGTTCTGGTAAGACTGTCTCTATGAGCCTAGCTTTTGTTATCTGGGCGATGACATCATTCAACCATCAGAACTTTGCCATGTGTGGTAAGACAATTGGCTCTTTCAATCGTAACGTTTTGAAACTGTTGTTGGTCATGATACAGTCAAGAGGTTTTAGCTACGTCTATCATCGGACGGATAACTTGATAGAAATCACAAAAGGCGACGTGTCGAATGATTTTTATATTTTCGGTGGTAAGGACGAAAGTTCACAGGATCTTATTCAAGGTTTAACACTGGCAGGTATCTTTTTTGATGAAGTAGCGCTTATGCCTGAGTCCTTTGTTAACCAGGGCACAGGGCGGTGCTCTGTGACAGGTTCCAAGTGGTGGTTTAACTGCAACCCAGACGGGCCTTATCATTGGTTTAAAGTTAACTGGATAGACAAAGCAGAAACAAAGAATATGCTTTATCTGCATTTTGATATGGACGACAACCTTTCTCTTTCAGAGAACATCAAGAAGCGTTATAGAAGTCAATACCAAGGTGTTTTCTATCAGCGCTATATTCAAGGTCTTTGGACGGTTGCAGAAGGTATTGTCTACGATATGTTTAGTAAGGATAAGCATGTTGTATCAACCTTGCCAGAAATGAGTAAGCTGGGCAAATATGTTTCGGTCGACTACGGTACGCAGAATGCGACCGTTTTTCTTTTGTGGGAAAAAGATATCAATGGCAAGTATTACTTGACAAGAGAATATTATTACTCAGGTCGTGACGAGAACGTACAGAAGACCAACGCTGAGTACGCTGATGATCTAGCTGCTTGGCTAGGAGATACGAACATCGAACGAATCATTATTGACCCGTCTGCTGCTTCATTCATTGCTGAATTGAAGAAGCGAGGGTATAGAATCAAAAAAGCTAGAAATAATGTCCTTGAAGGCATTCGTTTTGTTGGGTCTATGCTAGGCCAAGAGAAAATAGCAGTGCATGAGAGCTGTGTGAATACGTTGAAAGAGTTCCACGCTTATGTCTGGGACGAGAAAGCCTCTGCGAATGGCGAGGACAAGCCTATCAAACAGTTCGACCACGCAATGGACGCCCTACGTTATTTCTGCTATACAGTATTATTCAAGTCAGGAGGTATGACTGTTTGGAAATAGAAGTAATTAAAAATATAATCTCGTCGCAGATGGTCAAACATGGAAAGTTTGTCTCACAAGCAGCTGAAGCCGAGAAATACTATCGTAACGAGAATGATATTAAACGAAAGCGTAAGCCTGCCGATAAAAAAGGAGCTGAGAACGAAGCGAAAGCAGAAGATAATGCCTTTCGTAATGCTGACAATCGTATTAGTCACAACTGGCACCAGTTATTGCTTGACCAGAAAAAGGCTTATGCGTTGACCTATCCGCCTACATTTGATGTGGACGATAAAAGCGTTAATGATAAGATTGTAGACGTCTTAGGAGACGATTATGAACGTATCAGCAAGCAACTTTGCGTTAATGCAGGAAATGCTGGTATCGCTTGGCTTCACGTTTGGAAAGATGCTAGTGATAACTCGTTTAGATATGCTTGCGTGGACTCAAAAGAAGTGATACCTATCTACTCAAAGTCTTTGGATAAGAAGTTGATTGGGGTACTGCGAGTTTACTCTAGCATTGATGAAACAGATGGTAAAAATTACACTGTTTACGAATATTGGAACGACAAAGAGTGCTCTTTCTATCGGCACGAAGAAAATAAGCCACTGGAAGGATTAGAAACATTCCAAGCAATCTCTTTGATTGATACCATGAATGGAGACCGCTCAAGCGACAATAGTTTCAAACATGATTTTGGCCTTGTTCCTTTTATTCCGTTCAAGAATAACGAAATTGAGACCAATGACTTGAAGCCAATCAAAGACCTAGTTGACGTTTACGACAAGGTTTTTAGTGGGTTTGTCAATGATACAGACGATGTTCAAGAGGTTATCTTTGTTCTTACAAACTACGGTGGGCAGGACAAGCAAGAGTTTCTAGAAGATTTGAAACGCTACAAGATGATTAAGATGGACAACGACGGCATGGGAGACCAATCAGGAGTTACAACCATTGCGATTGACATTCCAACCGAAGCAAGAAATCTGATTTTAGAGCGGACTAAGAAACAAATCTTTATTAGTGGCCAAGGGGTTAACCCTGAAACAGATAAGCTGGGTAACAGTTCTGGAGTTGCTTTGAAGTTTCTTTACTCTCTTTTAGAGTTAAAAGCTGGGAATATGGAAACTCAGTTTAGGAGTGGATATGCCACGCTTGTTAAGATGATCTTGAAACATCTAGGGTTATCCGACAAACTCAAAATCAAGCAAACATGGACACGGAACTCAATCAATAATGATACAGAAATGGCTCAAGTAGTTTCTACTCTTGCAACTATCACATCAAGAGAGAACGTAGCTAAATCAAATCCAATTGTAGAAGATTGGCAGGATGAACTACGCTTGCAGAAAGCTGACCAAGAGGAACAATCTGAAAAACTCTACGACATGGAAGAGGTAGAGCATGAGTCGGAAACTGAATAAAGAAGAGAAGATTGCTTTCATCGAATCTCTCGATGACCTCAACCGAGAAGAGAAAGACAGATTGCTATATGAGCTGGCTCAGATTGACGACCTCGGCGAGATAATAGACTACATCGATAATTTATACCACAGAACACTAAAACGCATTACAGGGCGTTTAGAGGCGTTTGAGAGGGTATCTAAAAATCGTAGCGACTCATTACCATTTTATCTGTTATCCCTGACTAAGACTGACCAAATGAAAACCAAGCAAGAGATTGCTAGCTTTGTTAAGAAACATCCTGATTTAACAGAGTGGTCAAGGTCAATAAAGGTCAAAACAAATGCAGATGCCTTGTTTGCTGGTGTTGAGATGGATATCGCTGAAATGAATGGTAAAATCAATAAGCGAATAGAAACACATCTCAAGCAAACCTACCAAGAAACCTACTTAAATCGTGCTTACAACTACCATAAGCAGACCAAAAGAGAACCGAATTTCAAGCCTGAGCGTCTAGAAGAAGAGTATCTTCAAAAGGCAATCAAGGAAAACTTCAAAGGTAAGCGGTTCTCTGAGCGTGTTTGGGGTAGCAACATGGACGAACTGGTTAGTAGAGTAGAGTCACTTGTAACCAATGATTTAAACCGAGGTTATCCTGTAGACCAGTCAAGTAAACTTCTAGCAATTGAGTTCGACCGTGCTCGTAATCGTGCAGTGACTGTTTTGCAGACGGAAACGAACGGAATTCAGGCTCAGGCAACGCTGGATGAATATCAGGACGACAATATCAAGAAGTACAGGTATCTGGCGACCTTAGAGGTTCACACATGCCCTATTTGTGGAGAGTTAGACGGTAAGGTATTTCTTGTTAAGGATGCAGAGAAAGGTGTAAATTACCCGACCATGCACCCTCACTGTCGATGTACAACGGTTCCTGCCTTAGAAAAAGGTGGGAAACGCTATGCAAGAGATATTGAAACAGGAAAAGGCTACGAGGTAGATAGTGGTCAGACCTTCAAGGATTGGCGAAAGCAGCAGCTTGATAAGTATGGTCAGACTGCCATCAAAGACAAGCTACAAGCTGAAAGATTGGAAAAGGACAGAGTCCGCAGATCCAAGGAACAGTTCATAGCTTATAGGCAGGTTTTAGGCTCTCAAAATATGCCCAAAACATTTGCAGGCTTCTATGATTTGAAGTATAATGATGCTGAGGGATATAAGGAACTAAAAGACCGCATCAGATGGGCAAAGTCCAAGTTTCCTACTGAGAAATCTTTAAATGGACATTTCAAAAGTCATGGGAAAGAGTTCGGAGCGGAAAGCCCTGAAGAATATCAACAATTGGCTAGAAATTTATTATCTTCTGTTGTCTCTAAAAATATTATAGGTTATGATACTGGAGAAAGAAGAGTTCGATTTAATCGAGAAACGGGGACAATTGCGATTGGGAAAAGAAATGCCTCAGGAAAAGCGAGAATAACAACTATGTTTAAGCCAGATGATGGAGAGGAATATTACTATGACGACTATAAAAAAGAATATAATAATGATTGACGGATGGGAACATGTGCATTGCCCCGTATGTGGAAATTTAGTAGAAACTTATGATATTTGTGATGTTTGTCATTGGCAAAATACGGGAGCATTTAATATCGATGGCGGTCCTAATAAAATGACACTTGTGGAGGCTAAAGAAGCTTACGCAAAAGGCTTACCAATTAGATAAATAAGCACCTAGAGAAATCTAAGTGCTTTTTTCGTACTCAGAAAGGATTGAAGAAATGAATCGTGATAATAAACCTAACATGGATAAGGTAAAAATAGGTGGTATCGTCTATGAAATCGAAAAAATAACTGATTTACAGGGAAAAACAGGAGAATGGGGGCATATTGAGTACAAGACATGCAGGATTGTTCTAGACGACTCAACTAGTCAACAAATCGAAGATCAGACACTTATTCACGAAATTACGCATGGTATTTTAGTTGAAGCTGGCTATATAAATCATGAAGAAGAGCAGGCAGACCGAATTGGGAAAATTCTTTATCAGGTTTTGGTTGATAATGACTTTTCATGGCTAAAAAACAGAAAGTAGGCGATCCAACATCTTGACTGGCAGGAATAGACTGCTATTTATATCATAATTCTAACCGCATCGAAATCGAGGCGGTTTTCTTATGCCCTGAACATGGCGTTAAAAGGTTCAACTATTGGACAAGTCCGTAGTCCTAACAAAAGCGGAGCGTCTGGTGATGGAGAACACCTAAAAAGCCTAGCGTAGAGGAAAGGATTTTCAAAATGAAAAAAGAACAACTGGCAAACATCGGCTTAACTGAAGACCAAATTTCTCAAGTCTTCGCTTGGTATGGTGCTTCCGTCCAAAAGTTAAAGGATGATGTGGCAAGTAAAGATAGCGAATTGGAGAGCGTGCGTGGACAGCTGACACAACGTGACAAAGACTTGAATGATTTGAAGAAAAAAGGCGCAGATGTTGAAGATATTCAGCAAAAGCTAGAGGACTTACAAGCTAAGTACAAACAAGATACAGAAGCGCTTGAGATGAAACTAGCGGATGAGAACAAATCTCGCTTAATCGATGCTGAGTTGACAAAAGCTGGCGTTCGAGACGCAGAAATTTTTGAGAAAATCTTAAACAAAGACGAAATCTCTGTAAAAGATGGCAAATTGATTGGCTTAACTGAGCAAATCGAGGCTCAGCGTGCTAAGAGTCCATATCTCTTTAACGGGGAGAAACAAGCCCAATATACGCCAAACCAAGGCGATGGGCAAGGTGCTAATTTAGGGAGTTGGGAAACTGCTATGAGCAATCTTGACTTTAACCTAACTCAATTTTTAGAACAACAAGGAGAAAATAACTAATGGCTAATGAAATTACAAAAATTCTAGACACGATCACACCTCAACAGTACAATGCCTACATGCAACAGTACACTGCTGCTAAATCTGCTTTCGTTCAAAGTGGTATCGCAGTATCAGACGAACGTGTCTCTAAAAACATTACATCTGGTGGTCTTTTGGTCAACATGCCTTTCTGGAATGACCTTACTGGCGATTCTGAAGTTCTCGGAAATGGCGACAAAGCCCTAGAAACTGGGAAAATCACTGCTGGAGCAGACATTGCCTGCGTTCTTTATCGTGGACGTGGTTGGGCTGCTAACGAATTGACTGGTATTGTAGCCGGTTCTGACCCAGTCCGTGCTATCTTGAACCGTATCGGTGCTTACTGGTTGCGTGAAGACCAAAAAGCCTTGATTGCTACCTTGAATGGTATCTTTGCTACTGGAACAGGTGGAGAGAAAGGTGCGCTTGAAGAAACTCACGTATCAGACCAATCAAAAGCGTCTACTGGTATCGATGCAGCTATGGTGCTTGACGCTAAACAATTGCTTGGAGATTCTGCTGATCAAGTTACTGCTATTGCTATGCACTCAGCGGTTTACACTAAACTACAAAAAGATAACTTGATTCAATACATCCAGCCAACAACTGCGACTATCAACATTCCAACCTACCTTGGTTACCGTGTCATTATCGATGATGGTATTGCACCAACAGGAGATGTTTATACATCATACCTTTTCCGCACAGGTTCAATCGGTCTCAATACAGGAAATCCATCAGGATTGACTACATTTGAAACTTCTCGTGAAGCAGCTAAAGGCAACGACATGATTTACACTCGTCGCGCCCTTGTTATGCACCCTTACGGCGTGAAATGGACTGGCGCAGAAGTGGATGCTGGAAACATCACTCCATCAAATGCTGACTTGGCTAAATTCAAGAACTGGCAACGTGTTTACGAGCCTAAGAATATCGGTATTATCGCTTTGAAACACAAAATTGGCAAATAGATTGGGTAACAGAATATGATTCAAGAATTGAAACAAGACAACACAATGTACTTGATCTCATGCGTTCGGAAAATGCGTCAGGATAATTATTTCAAAGACATGGAAGTTCTCCATTACGCTTTAACCCAAGCAGAAAACGAGATTTTGAATTATATTCACCAAGACAGTGTGCCTGGACATTTAGAGAACGTATGGATAGACATGACCAACGACTTACTGGACAAGGTCAAGGAGCAAAGTGTTCTTGCTGAAAAAGCTGACGCAGAAGACTTTTCGGTTAAAAGTATCAAAATGGGTGATACGACAATCGAAAAGGTTAGTCCTTATGAAATGATTCAACGAATGAAACAAGTGCCGTCATCACTTGAGCGCTACAAGCGTCAGTTGAATCGTTTTAGGAAGCTACTATGACCGAATATGCTAAGACAGTCTTTGATTTCTTGTATGACTGTAAAATGACGGTTAAAGGTTATACAGAGCAAGAGATAGACGGTTTGACCAGTATGTCAGAAAGCGTGCTATTAGAGGACATTCCTTGCAGGATTTCGCAAATGAGCAATAGTTCAACGAACGGGAGCGACTATCAAGCCAATGGCTATGATATGAAACTCTTTTGCTCTGTTGTCTATGATATCCCTGCAGGTTGCAAGATTGAGGTGATTGATAGAAATGGGCACGTTAAAGTGTTTACACGGTCTAATGTGCCTATTGGTCAGTATTGGTCACATCAAGAAATTGCTATAAAGCTAGAGGGCAAGTCATGAGTGGCAGTTTTGATTATCGTAGTTTCGCTAAGTTTGCTAACAACTTCAACAGGAATGTGAATCATGCGAAAGTAGACCGATTTATGAGACAGACCTTGAATTACGAAGGTACAGAACTAAAGTCCAAAGTAAAAGAGAGAACACCTGTCGGTGTTTATACGGATCATTGGGTTGAGTTCACTACCAAAGATGGCAAACACGTCAAATTTTGGGCAAGTGCTCATGGTAAACAAGGCGGAACCTTGCAAAAAGGCTGGTCTAAAAGCCATATTGAGGTATCTGGACGGACTTATAAGCAGAAAGTTTATAACAAGGTCTACTATGCCCCACACGTTGAGTACGGGCATAAGACAGTCAATGGTGGCTTTGTTCCAGGACAGTTTTTCCTTCATAAAACGGTTGAAGATACTAAAAGCGATATGGAGAAGCGTGTCCGTGATAAGTATGATGGCTTTATGAGAAAGGTAGTGTTAGGAAATGGCAAATAAAGGCTTTCGGTTGGTTGAGGAGTTAGTTAGTCATATCAAGGGGTTATATCCTGACATCAGGATTTATCTGGATGAAGTAGAGCAAGGTTTTAAAGAGCCTTGTTTTTTTATCCATGTTGTTGATACTAAGTACACTCCAGAGGCCAATAAATATGTGAAAGTACGTTCTAAAGTGGATTTGTCTTATTTTCCTCCAAAGAAAAAGCGTAGCGAGTGTTTAGCAATGCAGGAAGAATTGAGTTATAAACTCTTACACTTGCCGACGATTCATTTATTTGACCGTCAATATGAAGTGGTT
Source organism: Streptococcus mitis (assembly GCF_023110375.1). GTDB lineage: Bacteria > Bacillota > Bacilli > Lactobacillales > Streptococcaceae > Streptococcus > Streptococcus mitis_CI. The sequence continues at coordinate 31,814 of NZ_JALDVV010000013.1, forward strand.
GACAACGTTCTGCATTGTATTTTTAACGCAAGCACACGCTTGAAGTTAGAAGAGGAAGATATCAAACAACGTGAATTGAAAGTGAAAGAAGAGGTAAAAGATGGATAATGTAGACGGAATTGTGTTCCCTACTGCGGACATTTTGGAAAGTAGCGCTTTTACCAACGGAGAAAAAGACATCTTGGGGGCTATTTTAGATCCAGAAGAGTCTTATGGTTTGGAAGAAGCAAGAGCAAAACTAGAATACGAACTAGGAAGGAAGATTAAGTAATGGCAGGTGGAAATTGGAAACGCCAAAATAAAGTAAGACCAGGTGCTTACATCAACGTCAAATCAAAAGACATCGCAATGACTCGCCTTGGCGGTGACGGTGTCGTAACAGTACCGTTGGCACTCAGTTTCGGTGAGTCAAAGAAATTGATGAAAATCCGACGTGGTGAAGACCTATTTAAGAAGCTAGGTTATGAGCAAGAAAGCCCACAGCTTTTGTTGCTGAATGAAGCATTCAAACGTGTGAGTGAAGTCTTGCTTTATCGTCTAAATACAGGCGAAAAGGCAAACGTAAGCCTTTCAGACAACGTAACGGCTCAAGCTAAATACAGCGGTGTCCGTGGGAATGACATCACAGTAACAGTCAAAACAAACGTAGACGACCCAAGTTCATTTGATGTTGTCACGTTCCTTGATACTGTTGTTATGGACTCACAAACTGTAAAAGTCTTGGCTGACTTGAAAAACAATGATCTAGTTGAATTTTCAGGAACTGGCGAACTGCAAGCGGTGGCTGGTGCTAAACTTACTGGTGGTACTGACGGAACAGTGTCAACTCAAGACTACTCAGAATACTTCAAGGCGCTTGAAACAGTTGAATTTAACTATATGGCCTTGCCAGTAGAAGACGCTTCTATCAAGAAAGCAGCTATCAACTTCATCAAACGTATGCGTGAAGACGAAGGACTTGGCGCTCAATTGGTTGTTGCAGACTCTGACGCTGACAGTGAAGCGGTTATTAACGTTAAAAACGGCGTTATCTTGTCTGACAAGACAGTTATTGACAAGACTAAAGCGACTGTATGGGTTGCAGCAGCAAGCGCAAATGCTGGCGTTGAGAAATCATTGACTTATGAGAAGTACGAAGATTCTGTTGATGTTGTGGGTCGTTTGAGCCATACAGAGACGATTGCTGCTCTTCAAAAAGGACACTTTGTGTTCACGAACAAACGTGATAGAGCAGTTGTTGAAAAAGATATCAACTCACTTGTAACTATCACATCAGAAATTAATCAGGATTTCCAAAAAAACCGTATGCTTCGAACCTTGGACGATATTAGAAATGATACAAAACATGTATTTTCTGAATATTTCCTTGGAAAAGTTGACAACAACGAAGATGGACGTCAAGCGTTCAAGGCGAATCGTATTCGTTACTTCAAAGATCTTGAGGCTCGTGGTGCGATTGAAGACTTCAAAGTTGAAGACATCGAAGTGCTTCGTGGTGAGTTGAAAGAGTCTGTAGTAGTTAACGTTAAAGTTAAACCAGTGGACAGCATGGAAAAACTGTATATGACAGTTGTAGCAGATTAGGAAAGGAGAAAGCATGGTTTATTTGAAAGGTCGTGACGTGATTAGCGGTCAGGAAGGTACCGCTTTTATTCACGTCGATGGCAAAAATGAATTCATGTTCTATGTAAAGGAACTTGAAGCGACAGTTAAGAAAAACAAAGAAGAAGTTCGTACTTTGAACTATCGTGGCACGCAAGTGAAAGCGACTGGTTTCAAGGGCGAGGGCAAGATGACAATCTACGGTGTCACTTCAACATTCAAGGAAATGATGTTGGACTACATGAAGAATGGTCGTGATACATTCTTTGATATTCAAGTAACAAATAACGACTCTACTAGTTCAATCGGTCGTCAAACAACTATCTTGCGTGAATGTAACCTTGATGAAGTTGTAATGGGACAATTGAAAGTTGAAGATGATTTCTTGGAAGAAGAAGTCAACTTTACTTTCGAAGATGTGGATATTTTAGAAAAATTCGGTGCGCCTAAATTAGGTTAGAAAGAGGATAGATAAATGGCAATTTCAGACTTTTTACTAGAAAACGTTCAACGAGATGAAACTAAAGAAGTGACAATGGAACGTTTCAAATCTCCTTTTGTCATTCGTAGTATTGACGAAAGTTTAAACGATACATTGAAGAAACGTGCAACAATCAAGAAGAAAAATCGTCAAGGTGTGACTATTCCTGAGTTTAACAATGAAAGATACATTGACTCATTGATGGTAGCCTGCGTTGTTACCCCAGACTTAAAAGATGCTCAACTACAAGAGTCTTATCACACAGTTGGAGATGAAGCAGCAACCTTGAAAACTATGTTGAAGATTGGGGAATACAATCGACTTATGCAAGAAATCCAGTCGCTGAACGGCTTTGATGAAGATATCAATGATCTTGTCGAAGAAGCAAAAAACGACTAGAGGACGGGGACGCAGAGTTGAGTTATGCTTACTACTGTTTGCATCAATTCAACTGGACTCCGTCCTTTTTGGATAGCTTATCTAAACGTGAGAAAGCCTTGATTTTTGCCTTTATCGATATCCGAGTAGAGGCAGAAGAAAAGGAACACAAAGAAATGGAAAGAAAAAGCAGAGGAAGGAGGAGACGGTAGAAGATGGCTACATTAATGCAAACACTAGCGCTTAGAGATAATTTCTCAAGCCCTTTAAATCGAATTAATAGCACAATCAACAGGACTATTGCTAAGTTCGGCGAGTTGGATAGACGTGTCAAGAATATGACGCAGACTGCAACGATTAAAGTCAAAGCAGATATGCCTAAGAATTTTACTGCGCCTAAAGCTACTAGCCCTGTAGCGCCTAAAATGGCGCCACCTATCGCTCCCAAACTTCCTTCGACTGGGCCTCTTGTTGGTGGCTTAGGCGCTGCTACATCCATGCTTGGTCGAATGACTTCTATTTCTCGTGCTTTGAATTTCATGGTTGCTATTCAAGCTTTGAGGCAAATGGCCAATTTAATGAGTGGTCTGATTAAGTCAGGCGATGATTATATTCAGACTATGGCAAGGCTTAAGACGATAGAAGATGGATCTAAGACAGGCCAAGAACTTCAAGATAGCATCATGGCAGCAGCACAGCGCTCAAGGACTGGCTTCGGTATCATGGCAGACTCAGTGGCTAAACTACGCTCACAAGCTGGAGAAGCCTTTAAAAGCAATGATGAAGCTATTGCATTCGCTGAACAGTTGAACAAACTGTATAAAATCGGTGGTGCAAGCTTAGAGCAACAAAAAGCAGGGACGCTTCAAATCACACAGGCGCTTGCTTCAGGGGTTCTTCGTGGTGATGAGTTTAACTCTATGATGGAGAACGCTCCTCTTGTTGCCCAAAAACTAGCTAGACACCTTGGTGTCAGCGTTGGTCAACTGAGGGGAATGGCTAAAGATGGTCAGTTAACTGGAGATATCCTTAAGGACGCTTTGCTTGGTTCAGCAGTTGAAACAAACGCTGAATTTGCGAAAATGCCGATGACCTTTGCTGATATGATGACTCAGGTTGGTAACGTTGCCTCATACGCATTTCAGCCTTTAATTCAAGCGTGGCAAGAGTTCATAAACAGTACCGCTGGACAAAACTTCATGGCAGGTTTAGAGACCGCTATGTTTGCGATTGGCCAGATCGCTTTATGGCTCTTTAATCTCTTTGTTGCAGGTTGGAACTGGGTGACTGAGAACATTAACTTTGTAATTACTGCTTTGATGATGGTCGCAACTGTAGCTACCATAGTAGGTATTGCTATATTTATAGCAGGTATGATTGCACAGGCTCCATGGGCGTTAGTCTATTTAGTTATGATTGGCATTATTGCCGTCGCTCTCTTAATTGCTACAGCTCTAAACGCTATGGGAATTTCATTCTTAGACGTTGCAGCTGCTATCGTTGCAGCCTTTGTCTTTGTCGGAACGGTAGTTTATGACATCATTATGTTCGTCATCAATCTCGTCATGTATATGATTGCACCGATTGTAAACCTCTTCATAGCCATTTACAACATTGCTTTAGCAGTTGCAGAATTTTTGAGAAATGTCTTTAAGCACCCGATTTATTCCATCAGAAAGTTATTTTATAATCTTGTTCGAACTATATTAGATTATTTTGCTACGTTTGTTGATGGGGTAGTCAATGTGGCGCAATCTATCGGTAATGCTTTTATAGCAGGTGCCAATATGGCTATTAAAGCTATCAACTGGATCATTGACGCTTTAAATAAAATACCAGGAGTGAATCTAGGAAAAGTTGGCGAAATGGGCTACATGTCTAATGACGGTAGTTTTGCCAATGGTATTCGTGCGATGGGAGAGATGTTTAATCCAGGAGAGGCTCCTGATGATTATGAATCTTTTGATGGCATGCGTGCTAACATGATAACTCCAGGTGGTTTGTGGGATGGGATGGCAAATCCTTTCTCAACTGCTGGTAATGCTTTTAGTGGTACTAAGGCTTTTGGTCAAGGTATTAGTGATGCTATGCAAGGCTTCGCTGATAAGATGAAGGGGCAAGACGAACTTGCTTCTAAATTTGACCAAATGAACCAAACACCAGCAGGAGCAGGTGCTCCGGAAGGTGGCGGTGGCAAAGGCCTTGGCGACAAGCTGGGCAAAGGCAAAAACATTGGTAACGTCGGTAAGATTGAAGATGAAGTCAAGCTGAAAGACGAAGATATCAAGATGATGCGTGATGTTGCAGAACGTAAGTACATCATTGATTACCAAGTTTTAACGCCTCAAGTTAGTGTTAAATATGAGTCTAAAAATAGCGCTACTGAACAGGATATCGATGATTTGGTTGGCAGAATTGAAGAAAAGATTGTCGGTTTGGTCGATAGCGACCTAGGAATTGCGTAGGAGGTAGAAAGAAATGGCGATTGGTATTTTCGTAGAGTACAAAGGTCAAGTCACACAACTTCCTGTCAATCCAGAAGAACTGAAAACGAAGAATATTGCCAATAACGAGTCAACAACGAGTATTGCGCTAGGAGAAATAACCCAGATGAGTTTTCCTAAACTCTCTGAGGTTACTTTCACTTCATTCTTCCCTCGAGACACTTTCCGCTCTTATGTCCTTAATAAATCAGGAACGCCTGAAACCTATGTCCGACTCTTAAAGAAAATCATGGACGGGAAAGAACCTTGTCGCTTGATTATCTCTGGTGTGGGTATCAATATGCTTGCGACAGTTGAAAGTTTTGAGCAACAAAGAAAAGCTGGTATTCATGAGGATGTTTATTACGACATCACATTCAAAGAGTACAAGATGGCCAAGGCTCGGTTTGTAAAAATCGAAAAGAAGGTATCAGAGGAGAAGAAAGCTAGTCAACCTCAGAAAGAACAAGCTCCCTCGACTAAGAAAGAAGTAACTATCGGTGCAAAGGTGCTCGTCAATGGGCAGCTGCATAGAGATAGCTACGGAGAAGGGCCTGGTCAAACTGAGTCAAACGCAACTAGACTTGTCAATTATATCAATATGAAAGGGTCGCATCCTTATCACGTTACCATGTTGAATGGTGGTTGGCGTGGTTGGGTTACTGCTGATTCGGTACAAGTCCTATGATGGAATTTCTGATTCAAGATGTGAATGACGGTAAAGTCTTTGATATCACTGAGTTGGTCGGAGGTGTCAAATGGGAAACTAGCATTGATTTTCAGCCGGGAAAACTTGAGTTTGATATGATCATAGACTCGCAGGTTGCTTGTAACTTTGGGGATGTTATCCGCTTCAAAGTAGATGATAAGGGCATTTTTTACGGAAAAGTTTTCAAGAAAAAGCGAAAATCAGCTAAGAAATGGTCGGTTACTGCTTATGACAGAATGAGGTACCTGAAAAACACTGACACAATCGTGTTTGAAGCCTCTAAAAGTCATGAAATCTTCAGTAAGATTTGCGAAATATCAGAACTTGAGTACAAAGTTGTTGATGAAGGTAACTGGACGTGTCCGGAGAAAATCGAAGATAAGAAAACTTATTTTGCTATGATCCAGAACGCCTTGGACTTAACGTTGATTCATGGTGGTATGTGGTACATCATCAGAGATAACTTCGGTACAGTCGAGCATATAGCCTTAAATTCGCTGATTACTGACTTAGTGATTGGTGATGATAGCGTAGCTACAGACTTTGACTATGAAGGCTCTATCGATGACAGTTACAACTATGTGAAGCTGACTAAAGACAACAAGCAGAGTAAGAAGCGTGAAGTTTACGTTGTGAAAGACTCTAAAAATGTGGCTCTTTGGGGCAAGTTGCAGTACCACGAAAAAGTGGATGAAAAGATGAATGAGAGTCAGATTCAACAAAAGGCTGAACTCTTATTGAAAGCTAAGAATCATCCTAAAAAGACTTTTAAAGTTCCTTGTTTAGGACATCTTGGAATCAGTGCAGGCAACAGTGTTGTACTGGATTTTGCTGATTTAGAGTCTGAAGGGATTAAGAAGAACAGTCTTGGCATCATCTCTAAATGTACCCACAAGTGGGACAAGGTGCATACAATGGATTTAGAATTGAGGACGCTGGAATAATGGCAGGAGAGTTATTAGCACGCCTTTTGGCGCAAGGAGTAGATGATGGGACAGACAGAACAGACATTGTTTTTGGTTCTGTCACATCTGTTTCTCCTCTGACAATCAAGGTTAATAATAAACTTGAAATCCCAGAGTCTTTTTTAGTTTTAAGTCCGATGGTTAAAGAACTACGTACTGGAGATACTGAAGGGGACAACAAGAGATGGATTGTTTTTCGTAATCTTGAAGCAGGAGACAAAGTCTTAATGATTAAAGCTCAGAATGGGCAATTATACTACGTTTTACAAAGGATGGAGTGAAGATGGTAGATATACGAAACATTGAAGAAGTTGTTTTGCCATCCTACACTTATCAAGTGAAAAATGGCAGAATACACGGATATATTGACGGCTTAGAAGCCATGAGGCAAGCAGTTGAAAAGATTTTGCTTACAGAACGGTTTGAGTGGGTTATTTACTCTTCAAACTACGGAGTAGAATTGGAGCGCTTGATTGGAAAACCTTATGATTTTGTAAAAGCTGACCTTGAGAGAACAATTTCTCAAGCCTTGTTAGTTGATACAAGAATTAAAAGTGTCCAAAATTTCTTCATCGAGCAACAAACTAAAGACAGTTTGCTTTGTGTCTTTGAAGTCCATACTATATCCGGTTTGTTTAAAGTCGAAAAGGAGGTGACGCTGATTAATGATAGGTGATTTCTTAGAAAAATACACGTTTGATTATCTGATGAATGACGCTCTTTCTCGTGTCAATGAAAATATTGATACACGGGAAGGTTCTATCATCTATGACGCATTGGCGCCTGCTTGTTATGAGTTAGCTGGTTTTTATTTGCAGTTGAAAAATCTACTGCTAGATACATTTCCACAGACTGCTATTGGCCAATACCTAGACTACAAGGTTGAAGAGTTCGGTCTACATCGTTATCCGTCAAAAAAAGCGGTACGCTTTGCGGAGTTTAAAAACGAGAGAAAAAAAGGTATACAAATCGCTTTAGGCTCTCGTTTTGCGACTCTTGATGAAGCTGCAATCATCTACAAGGTTGTTCGTGCCACAGATGTAGTAGGCAAGTATGAAGTAGAGTGTGAGACAAGCGGCGTTGTCGGTAACCGCTATTACGGCAATATCTTGCCCTTGGAGAACTACAGAAACCTCGCTACAGCAGTCTTAGGAGAAATTGTTACATCCGGTCAAGATGAAGAAACTGACGATGACTTGCGGAAGCGTTTCTTGATTTACGTCAATGAGAAGCCGTTTGGCGGTAATTTCATTGAGTACGTTCAGCGTGTCCGTGAAATTGACGGAGTTGGTGCAGTTCAGGTTTATCCAGTTTGGAATGGCTCAGGAACGGTTAAAGTAGTTATTTTAGACAACGACTTAAATTTGGCATCTACTGAGACAATTAAGAAGGTGCAAAATGTTCTGGATCCACTTGAATATACTGGAAAAGGAGTTGGACTTGCTCCTATCAATCACCGTGTGACGGTTACGACTGCGACACGCTTCCCGATTGATATTGAGTTTAAACTTGAGTTGATGACAGGATATCAGCTAAATCAAGTAAAAGAACTGGTAGACAAGGCTCTAGACCAGTATTTCTTAGACTTGAGAAAGAACTGGGCGCAATACTCAGATGTCAACACCTATAGCATGAAAATCTATCGCTCGCAGTTAATGGCCAAGTTACTTACTATTAACGGCGTCGCAAACGTTGATAAGATGAAATTGAACAATCGTGAAGCTGATCTAGCGCTTGTTTTCACAGGGCAATTACAACAATTGCCGTATAAAGGAACAGTGAGGGTTGTTTAATGGCAAAAGAAGTAAACTTATCTGAATACGTTCCAAATTACTATGAGGGCGTCAAGGATATGAAAGAGCTGGTTAAGGTTGAAAATGCTCTATTTAAAGATGGAACTATCTCGTTAGAGCAGTTTATCAAGAATCAGTTCATTATGTATTGTGATGTTCCTACGTTGACGAAATTTGAAGAAGTATACGATATTGTTGCCCACCCAACCGATACGTTGGAGTGGAGAAGAGAACGTGTCTTGTTGCGGATCAATATGAGACCACCATTTTCTTGGTGGTTTTTAATTCGCAAATTGGACGACCTTTTCGGCAAAGGGAAGTACAAGGCTTCAGTAGATTTCGCTAATCAGGTCTTACTGATTGAGTCTGGTGCAGAAACGAGCGGACTTTTCAGAGAGTCTGTTGTTTTTATCAACGCAATCAAACCAGCGAACATGGTATATACGCATATTCCAACAGTAACTGAACGAGTCAAGCTGAAAGAACGGCTATTTAAGACCTCGGTAGACTTTGCTAGAGTTGGTTATGCAGTTGTAGGGGTGACAGCTCTTGAATACGAAGGAGCAGAAGAAGAGGTTATATTTAGTGATTAAAGAAACATTATTTACCTTGATTACTGATACTGTATTAGCTAAAATAAGCAAAGCTAGATTAAATAGCAATCAAGTTGTCTCAATCCAAAAAAGACGGGATAGGCAATTTGTTTTTGTAGAGTTTTTAATACCCGATTCGGTAAGAGAGGTTACGAAAGTGGAGTTGTTAGATGCGTCAGACATTGTTCTATCAGTGATAGAAGTGTACGTTCCGATTGAAACAACGACACGGTTCAAGTATAAATTGGAGGTGCTAACAGATGGTTAAAACTTGGAGATCAAGGGATATCATTGGAGCAGAGGATGCGCAACGTTGGGAAAACAAAGCTGACGCAACCCATCGCCACAAAGTATCTGATATTGATGGCCTTGAAGCTATCATCGGTAATCAAACAACAAATAAAGCGAATCAGGCAGACCTAACTGGTCACGTCAACAACCGAAACAACCCACACGGTGTCACTAAGCAACAGGTGGGACTAGGGAATGTCACGAATGTTGAGCAAGCAAGTAAGCAAGATCTTCAAAATCACTTAAACAATCATAACAACCCTCACGGTGTCACAAAGACACAGGTAGGATTGGGTAATGTCACGAATGTGGAACAGGCTAGTAAGCAGGAGTTCAACGCTCATACTACTAATCGAAAGAATCCGCATAGTGTGACGAAAGAGCAAGTCGGTCTAGCAAATGTGACGAACGTGGAACAAGCCAGCAAGACCGATTTTGACGCTCACGCAAGAGATACGACTAAACACATTACTCAACAAGAGAGAACCTCTTGGAATGGTAAGGCAGATAGTCGTGCATTGACAGACCACACAGGGAACCGCAACAACCCTCACGGTGTTACAAAGTCTCAAGTCGGTCTAGGGAATGTCACGAATGTTGAACAAGCGAGTAAGAGTGAGTTTAATTCTCATTCGCAAAATTCGACTATTCACGTATCGAGCGTGGATAAGAATAGATGGAATAATGCTCAACTAACCAAGCTGACGAATGACAATGGCAGTGCTAAGACCGCTACAGGAAACTGGGATAGCTATGTTGAATCAGGCATGTATACAGGAGCAGGGCTGACGAATTCACCAAAAGGTTCACGTTCTCCGCTCTATGTGACTGTAACCAAAATCGACGGCCAGAACGTCATGCAGCAGGCAGTAGATAACATGAATACATTTACTGCGGTTAGAACCAAAGTGAATGGCGTTTGGGGAAGCTGGCAGGTGTTGCCCAGGCTGGATATGAGAGTCATTCCTTTGGAATTTGAGAGTGGTGTAAGACCATCTAGGTTCGCTCTTGAAGGCGATAATAAAATTTATGTCATTGGTAATGTCGTAATTTTGAAATATGCAATTGACGGAAATTCGCTAGAAAATGCTCCAAATAATAATTCGATGTACGACAAAAAAATCTTTAGAATCCCCACATCTCTTTTGCCTGCGAAGCGTGGTGGCGAAACAGAATCGTTGCCAGCGCTTTATGGTAAATCCGACATGGTTGTATCTCAATACAAAAACAATTCTCCTGCAGGTTCATTCTTTGCTTCAGAAGTGTTTTTTAATCACAAAGATGGCTTGTGTCATACAACACCACCGATACCTCCGTACCAGAATTACTGCAATATTTTTATGTGGATTAAGAAATAAATTATAGAAAGAAGTAAATAACATGGAATTTTTAGTAGAAAACAAACTTTTTAGAGTTGACAAAACAGTAGTAACTATCCGTAAAGAACAACCTTTCACGTATTACACTCGTGAGCTTGACGGAGACCGACTAGGTGACTCTGATGAAAAAATCATTCAAGCAGTCCTAGAGCAAGTCCATGCAGAGCTTGACCCAACGAGTGCTATTGTTCAAGCGCAAGCGAAGCTGCAAGAAAATCAGGCTAAACTTCAAGAAACTGAACAAAAACTGGCTGAGACAGAAGCCAAACAGACGGCTACAGACCAAGAAGTTAAGCATAATAAAGCTGAAACAGACCGCTATGGTAAAATCATCCATGCGGTCGTTTTAAATGCCGTAGCAGGCAAGACAATCGCTTATGGAACAAACTACAAGGAATTGGTAGAGTTGATTCCACTCGCTGAAGTCGGTAAACGCTACATGGCACATGACTTGATTACCCTTGAAGACCCAACACACGTTGAAGTGGACGGCGAAGGAAAGCGTATCTTGGTTCAGTTGAACAAGGAATTCACTTATAGCGGTGAACCTGTCAGCGATTTCGCTCGTAATGGTCGTCTTGAAATGGATGGAACAGGCGCAGCGTGGAAGTACGAACCTCAAGAAACGACTGTCGCACCAGCAGCTGCAGTTTCTACGACAGCTACCGTAACTCCTACAGCAACAGAACCTTCTGCTACAACAGTTGCACCTAACCAATAATGGAGGTGTTTATGGCAGAATTTGAACGTTTAATTGTCCAAATTTTTCTCTCTCTCATTCCTGTTGTCGGACTTTATTTCTCGATGAAAGACCGAGCGACCAAACAAGAGAATCGTCTCACGGTTTTAGAGAAAGACATCGAGAATCTGCATGAATTCAAGATGTCTGCAAACAAACGACTAGATAACCACGATGAACAAAACAAGGCTATCTTAGTCCTTGCGGAACAAGTTAAGTCGTTAGGTGAAGATGTGAGAGAGTTGAAAACGTTGATTCAGAGTAAAAGCTAAGAAAGGGGCGCAGAATGGGTTGTAACAACCGCAAAGTTAATACAACCAATTTGGCTCGGATTGATGGTGGCGACCTTATTAAGCAAGGGGATTTGTCTTCCACCTTTGGGTTTGAGTTGTTAGACGAGAATTATCGTGTCATGACCTTGTTTGAGGGTCAAGATGCGGTTATTACTCTAACAAAGGGACAACGTAGGTGGAAGACAACTGCTCCCGTCACTAGCCATTCTGTCAATTTTAATTTAGATAGTATTTTACCAAGCGGAAAATATCGAGTGGAAATCTCGGTTGGAGGGTATATCTTCCCAAGTGATAGAGATACTTATATTGAAATTGAAGACTCAGACAAGGAATTGGTTACGGAAGATATCTATAAATTAAAGGAATTAGATATCGTTGAAGAAGTTAAGAAACAGCTTGCAGAACGACATGTAAGCGAAGGTGGAGCATGTCAGGAAATTCCTGATTTGCTCACATACTATAATCTTGGAAAGGTATAGAAAATTATGGATACAAGTAAATGGATTGCATTCGCTCAAGCGTTGGGAGTTGATTACAAATCGCTGAAGCAGTTAATCGATACAAAGATTGACAATGCTACGTTAACGCAAGCTATTGAGCAGGCAAAAACAGCAGTTAAGAACGATCTTTTAGGTGATGGGGTACCTGAAAACCTCAATACGCTTAAAGAGCTCGCTGAGGAAATCGCTAAATTGAGCGGTAGCACTGAAGGCGCAGTGGTTCAAAAACTAGCCGACCTCGGTCGTCGTATTGACGAATTTGCCAACCTTGACCTGGTAGCAACGTATAATGCAGCGAAAGCGTGATTGCTATGAGCAATTTTGAGGAATTTGCTCAAGCAGTCGGTCGGGATGTTAAAACTCTGAATCAAAGGCCTGAACCAAGGCTGACATTAACAGGAAATACCCTCGGCATTGTCGGGGGTAATAATGTCACTCTACCTTTACCAGAGAATGTAGGCCATGAAATCCGTGGTACAGGCTCACCAGAAGGCCGTATTGTGGCGGACATTGGGACTACTTACGTAGATATCAATGTCACAAACGGTGCTCTGAAATGGATAAAAGAGAAAGGTAGTAACAACACTGGTTGGCGTGTCTTGATTGGTGATACAGGTTGGAGGACGTTAAGCAGTGTCTCTAGAGCAGGCAACTCGTTCATCAAAATACGAAGAGTTAACAACTTAGTTACTTATCAATTCGGGGGCTTGCAGTGGGGTTGGTTTGGAGTAGGCAGACGGAATGGACCTGGATTTGTAAGACATAATAGTAGTGGAGATAAAGGGGCTAAAGTTGTTGTTCCTAACGGTATTCCAGAAGGCTTTAGAAGCGAAAATTCACTTGTAGGACCAACTTATGACGATAAGGGTAGACCTTATGGAATTTGGTATTTAGGCGGTAAATCTGACTTAAATTTCATTCAATTCACATTTAACGAAGACATCCCAACCAACAGAGATATTGGAGATATCCGTGTAAGTGCTATCTCTTACTTAACCGATGAGCCTTGGCCGACAACATTGCCATAATAGAAAGGAAAGCAATATGATTAACTGGAAATTACGACTAGAAAATAAATACTTTTGGCTGACTGCAATCCCAGCCTTCTTGCTTGTCTTGCAAGCTGCTGCAGCAGTCTTTGGATATCATCTGGATTTGGGTGATATCGGCAACAAGCTGATTTTGCTTGTTAATGCAGTCTTCGTGTTCTTGACTGCTATCGGTTTGGTCAACGACCCAACGACTAGCGGAATAACAGACAGCACACGAGCGCTAGACTATAAGAAACCAAGTGAGGAGTAGGTATGTCTAAAAAACAGGAAATGATTCAATTCTTCATCGATAAAGCTAATGCTGGCGATGGAGTGGATAATGATGGAATGTACGGAGCTTAAGCGAATGGGCTCGTAACCTCGAGAATTGCTGGAACCTCCTTAGAGCTATGAGGCTACAACGTAACTGGTAACAGTAAGCGTGAATGCTTAAAAACTTCATAGATTGGAAAATCAGCAGCCGAGCCTCTATGGTAACAGTAGAGGAAGGTTCAACGACTAAGTGCTTGCAATCGCAAGACAGCACGAGGTATTTGTGGTATAATATAGTTAGACGAAACGAAAGGTTTAACTAATGCAGACGAAAGAGCATAAAGATGTTGGAAAAACATTTAATCATCTAAAAGTATTGGAAATATCAGGTAAAAATAAATACAATAAATTACTTGCTCTGTGTCAATGTAATTTGTGTGGAACAAAAAAAGCGATGGTGCTTACTGAGGTAAGAAACGGATATTCAAAATCGTGTGGTTGTTTGTCACGCATAACATCGTCTTCTAATTTTAAAAAACATGGAATGTCTGGTACAAAAGTTCACCGAGCGTGGAAAGGTATGAAACAGAGGTGCAATAATTCATCATATGATCACTACGAAAGATATGGCGGTCGGGGAATCACATACTCTAAAGAATGGGAAGAGTTTGAAAGGTTTTATGAAGATATGGGAGAACCTCCTGGTGAAAAATATCAATTAGATAGAATCGATAATGACGGAAATTATTGTAAAGAAAATTGCAGATGGGTTTTGCCTAAAGAAAATTGTAACAATAGAAGACAGTATAAAAACAAAACTGGATTTACAGGAGTCGTTGAAAATACCAGTAAAAAAGGGAGGTACTCTTCATATTACAACGTAAATAGGAAACACGTCTATGTAGGTAGCTTTAATTCACCAGAAGAAGCTTACAAAGCTAGAATTGAAGCTATAAAAAAATATAATCTCGAAAATAATGCTAATCTAAAATTTATTGAATTAGATGATTACCACAAATAAAGATATAGTCTCATCTCATATGAAAGTATGAGCTCGTTATAGAGGGAATACGTTATACATTCTTGGTTTGAAATAACCAAGAGGAGAGTCGTATTTTAAAGAAAATGCAATGTGCTGACGTACCTTGTTACGGGCTTCGTCATTGGTATGGTGTGACCCTTTGGGGCAATGCCTACGACTTGCTTGAGTCAGCACGTTCACAAGGCCTGAAAGTCGTGTATGATGTTGACTATCCAAAGGCTGGTTGGTTCTTCGTGAAATCATACGTAGCTGGCGACGGTGTCAACTACGGGCATACAGGTCTTGTCTATGAGGACTCAGACGGATATACCATCAAGACGATTGAGCAGAATATTGATGGCAATTGGGACTACCTTGAAGTAGGTGGCCCTTGTCGCTACAATGAGCGCTCTGTAAGTGAAATCGTTGGTTATATCGTGCCACCTGAAGAAGTCGAAATCGGCTGGCAACAGAACCAGTACGGTTGGTGGTGGGTTCGTGAAGACGGCTCATACCCAACTAACAAATGGGAGAAAATCAATGATGTTTGGTACTATTTCGATGATAAAGGCTTCATGAAGCGTAGTACCTGGTTGAACTACAAGGACGCTTGGTACTGGTTCACAGACTCAGGGTCTATGGCTACTGGCTGGGCTCGTATCAACAACGCTTGGTATTACTTCGATGAAGAAGGTAAGATGGTCACTGGCTGGATTAAGCATAAGCAGACATGGTACTACCTCGACCGTAAGAACGGAAACATGGTATCAAACGCCTTTATTCAGTCAGCCGACAAGACAGGCTGGTACTACCTCAAACCAGATGGAACACTGGCAGACAAGCCAGAGTTCACAGTTGAGCCAGAAGGCTTGATTACAACTAAATAATTTAAAAAATAAAATGAAAGGAAAACTTTTCTAAAATGTATTTCTACCCCACAGGACTCGTTCTTGTGGGGATTTTTTCGTTAAAAAGAGCAAGAAACATTGACTTTTTTAAAGAAAGATGTCATAATCAAGTTAATTCAAAAAAATATTATGGAGCGAGTAGGAGGAATTTGGTATGTTAAAAAATACAAAACAACCTCAATACTTTAAGTCTTTTTTACTTGGTATGACAGCAATTGTATTGCCTGTTTTTAGCTTTAACCAGAGCATTTCAAAAGTAAAAGCTGATACAGTCCCAGACTGGAAGAAAGTCAAAAGTGATTACAAGAAATCAACGATGGGCATTCAGAAAGAGGTAATGAAATTTGGATACCGAGAATAAAGATTTGATTGAAGTCAATAATATTGTTGATGAAGTCGAGCGCTTACCACATGAACAGCGTCAAGTAGTTCTGCAGAAGTTGGAAATCTATCAAGGTGATCTACCACATCCAGATATCCTCAAAGGGTATCAAGAGCTATATCCTGATGCTGCACAAAAGATTATTGATAATGGTATTGCAGAAAGCCAACATCGTAGAGAGATGGAAGATAAATACTTATCAGGGAATATCTCTTCTCATAAATTGGGACAGTTATTCGGCTTTTTAATCGCCCTCGTTGTTATTATCGGTGGAATTTACTTAATAGCGACAGATAAACAAGTTGCAGGTAGTGTTTTAACTGGAACTACTGCACTAGGGCTAATTGGTTTGTTTACAGGGAATAATCAAAATAAAAACAAAGACAAAGAATAGGTCTTTCACCGCAGGCTCAGGCTTGCGGTTTTTTTGTTTGACAAAATTCAAAAAATGTGCAAAAATAAGTAGAATTGAAAACAGGAAAAATCTACCTCCTTTCGATTCGCCCAGCCTTTTCTTGAGGCAATGAGGGGGCGGAGAGACGCGCTCGTCAACAGAAGTATCTCATTGGAAATGTTGCTCACTTTTTAGTGAGCTTTTTATCTAAGGAATAGGAATGAAAAGTAAGAAGTTAAAATTAGGTCAAATTGATTTAGAAATGTGCAAGGATTACGACCTTATTCAAGCGATGGATTATGACTTTAAGACAAAGGAAGTAATGAATAAAGGAAGGGGATTTGCGGTAACTGTTGTCAAAATACAGGGGCTAACTTTCTTGATTCCATTTAGAAGTTACATTCCTAAAAAGTATCAGTTGAAGTATAAACTTAGAAATTCGGCAAAAGAAGGATATGTTGAAGGATTAGATATTGGTAAAACATTGATTTTAGAAGATAAAAGTTATTTACTGAATACAACTTTCCGCCTTCGGAAAATCGAAGATTATTATAAAGTAATGGACAATGATAAGGTCATAATTAATAAGTTGGTAAAAGCAATTATAGACTATAACCATGCTTTGGAAATAAATGATAGAAATAAACTTGAAGATCCTAAACGTTTTAAATTCTCAACATTTCAGAATTATTCTACTAGATTAAAAGTAATTACAGAAAAAGACTATTTAGAATAGATGATGTTTCCGCAGGTCGTTTGGCTTGCGTTTTTTTATTGTTCAAAAACACGCATTTTGAACGATTAGAAACAGAAATTATAATCCTATTGTTCAAAAAATCGCTTTCTTGAAGGATAGGAAGGAGGAATGGCAGGGTATTATTGTCAAAAATGCCATTTTGTTAATAATGCCTTCTTTTTCTTTTTTGATTATTGTCAAAAACGGTGTTTTGTTAAAATCAATATTTTTGCTGAAGGTTTTTTGAAATCTAAATAGGAATTTGTGGTATAATGCAAGTAGATTTTAATACAGTATTGAGCCGTGATTTTAGCCAATTTTTGGAAAAGCAGACCCTAAAACAGACCCTAAAATCGCTACGAGTTGATTTAATAAGGTTTTTGAGACTCCCACCGGCTCCATTGATAATTTACATTGTTTTGTAAATCTTTCTAAAACGTTGTTTTTACAACGTTTTTTATTTTATTCTTTGGTATTCTTTTGCAAAAAAAGAATACAACATTTTGTTGTATCCTAAATATTAAATCAAGTCCTGAATTTTCTTAAGTTTTTATCATATTTTCTGTTATAATTAAGGTGCCTTAAGAAAAATAATGAAAAAACTAAATGTTTTTCATATAGTTTTCATTTTTGTGTTATAATTAAGGTGCCTTAAGAAAAATATTAAGGTACCTTAAGAAAAATAATGAAAAAACTAAATGTTTTTCATATAGTTTTCATTGTTTTAATAGTTTAAAGTCAATCTTATTTTTCTCTAATAGAAAATAATGAAAAAGTAGGTTTAGAAAGAGGTAAGTATCTATGTCTTCTCATAAAAAAGTGTCACTCTCTGAGATTAATCAATCTATCGATACTCCAAATAACAATCATTTCTGGCAAAATTTAAATGCCTTTTTAGGCCCGGGTGCTCTTGTCGCAGTTGGTTATATGGATCCAGGAAACTGGATTACCAGTGTAGTCGGTGGTGCTTCCTATAAGTATAGTCTCTTGTTTGTTATCTTGATTTCATCTCTCATTGCCATGCAACTTCAGCAGATGGCAGGAAAGCTTGGTATTGTAACCCAGATGGACCTGGCTCAAGCAACGGCTCATCATTCACCTAAATGGCTTCGTTATAGTCTATGGGTGATTTTAGAATTAGCCTTGATGGCGACAGATCTGGCAGAAGTTCTAGGTTCAGCGATTGCTCTCAATCTTCTCTTTAAGATTCCGATTATGATAGCAATTCTCTTGACCGTGTTGGATGTTTTTCTCTTATTGCTTCTGATGAAATTTGGCTTTAAGAAGATTGAAGCTATTGTGACAACACTGATTTTAACCATTCTAGCAATTTTTACCTATCTGGTAGCTTTGTCACATCCAAGCTTCCAAGGAATCGTTGAGGGTTATCTACCGAATGCAACCTTATTTGAAAGTCCCTTGCCAGGGCATGAAAGTCAATTAACCTTGGCACTAGGGATCGTGGGAGCAACGGTTATGCCCCATAACCTCTATTTGCATTCTTCCTTGTCACAAACTCGGAAAATCAATCACAAGGACAAGAATGATGTTCGAAAAGCCGTGCGCTTTATGACCTGGGATTCAAATCTCCAATTATCCTTGGCCTTTGTGGTTAACTCCCTTCTATTAATTCTCGGGGCGGCTCTCTTTTTCGGCCATGCATCTGAGATTTCTGCCTTCTCTCAAATGTATAATGCCTTGCAGGATTCTACTATTGCAGGAGCTATAGCTAGCTCGACCTTATCAACCTTGTTTGCCTTGGCTTTATTAGCCAGTGGTCAAAATTCGACAATTACGGGTACCTTGACTGGACAAATCGTTATGGAAGGTTTCTTGCATATGAGATTACCTCAATGGTTCATTCGTTTGGCAACTCGTCTCTTTGCCTTGTTGCCTGTCATGATTGTAGCGGTTCTGTTTGGTCATCAGGAAAAAACATTGGATCAGTTATTGGTTTATTCACAAGTCTTTCTTTCGATTGCTCTTCCATTTTCAATCTTCCCACTGATTTATCTAACTTCTAAGAAATCACTGATGGGAGAATTTACCAATGCCAAATGGAATACCATCCTTGGCTATATCGTTTCCATTATCTTAACAATTCTCAATGTGAAATTGTTATTTGATATTTTCTAAGAAATTCACCCGAGTTATAAAACAAGCATATAAGAAAAAAGATACCCAAGATTTCTGTACTGCACCCCAAAAGTTAGACAGAAAAAATCTAACTTTTGGGGTGTTTTATTATGAAATTGAGTTATGATGATAAAGTTCAGATCTATGAACTTAGAAAACAAGGATATAGCTTAGAGAAGCTTTCAAATAAATTTGGGA
>NZ_JALDVV010000014.1:0-50850 GCF_023110375.1 Streptococcus mitis
ATAGTCCGTACGGGATTCGAACCCGTGTTACCGCCGTGAAAAGGCGGTGTCTTAACCCCTTGACCAACGGACCTGAGCTGTTATTTTCAACTCTTACTATTATACCGACTTTTTAAACTTTGTCAACTACTTTTTTAAACTTTTTTAATTAATTTCACAACTGCTTCCGTTCGAGCAGTGTGTGGGAACATATCGACCGACTGGATATAATGGAGGTCATAGACTTCTACTAAGCGTACCAAATCACGAGCCAAGGTCGAAACATTGCAAGAAATATAAACCATTTTTTCTGGTACATAGTTAAGAATTGTATCTAATAACTTGTCATCCAGACCTGTACGTGGTGGATCTACGATCAGAGCATCTGCTCGGTAGCCTTCCTTATACCAGCGAGGAATAATCTCTTCCGCTGTTCCTGCTTCGTAATGTGTGTTGTTAAATCCCATTCTTTTAGCATTTCGCTTAGCATCTTCAATGGCTTCTGGAATAATATCCATACCTCTGAGTGTTTTAACTTTCTTTGCGAAGGCAAATCCAATCGTTCCAACTCCACAATAAGCGTCAATCAAATGGTCTTCTTTATCAACATCCAACGCTTTTACTGCCTCACTATAGAGGACTTCTGTTTGTTCAGGATTTAGTTGATAGAAAGCGCGAGGAGATAGTGAAAATTCATAATCAAGAACACCTTCTTGAATACTCTCTTGACCCCAGATAATCTCTGTCTTTTCTCCATAAATCTCACTGGTTTTAGCTGTATTTGTATTAACAGCTACTGTCACAATCTCTGAAAAATCTTTAACTAAATCTTTTACCAGCAGGGTTAAATTAAGCTGGCGATTTGTAACAATAATAATCTGAACCTGTCCAGTCTTTCTTGCTCGTCGGACCATAATAGTCCTAACTCCTAGAACTTTTCTCTCATCCGTGATTGGAATCTGATGATAAGTAAGTAATTCTGCTAGACGATTAGCAATCACTTGGGTTCCCTTGTCTTGTACCAGGCAGTCTTTCAACTCTACTAAATAGTGAGAGTTTTGTGCATATAAGCCCGCCTTGACCTGATTCTTAAATTTTCGAGTCTGAAATTGTAACTTAGCACGGTAGTACTTTGGTTCCTGCATACCAATCGTCGGGCGGATTTCATAATTTTCATATCCTGCAGGAGCAAATTTTTTTAGCGCTTGGTGAAGTAAGTCCGTCTTGAACTCCAGTTGCTTATCATAATGCAGGTGCATGATTTGGCAGCCTCCGCATTTATTGTAAATAGTACAAGCTGGCACAACTCGAAATTTAGACTTCTTGTTAACTTTTAATAATTTTGCTTCAACAAAGTTGCGTTCAATAGAAGTAATCTGACAATAGATATCTTCACCTTTGAGAGCACCAGGCACAAAGACTAATGTTTTTTGATAAAAGCCGATTCCCTCACCATTAATTCCCATGCGCTTGATTTTTAATGGTATTTTTTGTTTCACTTTCAGATTCATACCCCTATCTTATCACATTTTGAGTTATAATAGAACTATGAAAATCACAAAACTTGAAAAGAAAAAAAGACTCTATCTGATGGAGCTTGATAATGGAGACAAATGCTACATTACTGAAGATACTATTGTTCGTTTTATGTTATCAAGAGATAAGGTGATAAGTGAAGAAGAATTGAAAGATATTCAGAACTTTGCCCAATTTTCTTACGGTAAGAATCTAGCTCTCTACCACCTATCCTTTAAAGCTCGCACTGAAAAAGAAGTCAGAGAATATCTGAAAAAATACGATATTAATGAAAACATAGTTTCTCAAGTCATTGCTAATCTTAAAGAAGATAAGTGGATTAATGATGGTCAGTACGCTTATGCCATCATCAATGCCAATCAACTTTCAGGAGATAAGGGGCCTTATATTCTGACTCAGAAATTAGCACAAAAAGGAATTTCAAAATCTACTATAGAAGAGAACTTGAAAGAATTTGATTTTTCTGAAGTTGCTCAACGTGTAGCTAATAAACTATTGAAAAAATATGAAGGAAAACTTCCAGCTCGCGCCTTGCAAGATAAGATTATCCATAATATGACCAACAAGGGTTTTTCCTATTCTGATGCTAAAAGTGCCTTTGACCAGTTGGATAGTCAAGTTGACCAAGAAACGACTCAGGAACTCATCTTCAGGGAACTTGATAAGCAATATTCTAAGTATGCCCGAAAATATGAAGGATACGAACTTAAACAGCGTTTAACCCAAGTTTTAGCACGAAAGGGCTACGATTTTTCGGATATAGCAAGCGCTCTCAGAGAATATCTTTAATATTTTCATGTAAAATTCACAGATTTTAGGTAATTTTATGGTACAATAGTAAACGATAAACTTATAAATTGTAGAAAGTTGGTTAGTTATGAAGCTTCCAAAAGAAGGCGACTTTATTACAATTCAAAGTTATAAGCATGATGGGAGTCTCCACCGAACTTGGCGGGACACCATGGTACTAAAAACAACAGAAAACGCCATTATTGGTGTCAACGATCATACACTGGTTACCGAAAGTGATGGTCGTCGTTGGGTCACTCGAGAACCGGCTATTGTTTACTTTCACAAGAAATATTGGTTTAATATCATTGCCATGATTCGTGATAATGGAATTTCCTACTATTGCAATATGGCTAGCCCCTACTATCTGGATGAAGAAGCACTGAAGTATATTGATTACGATTTGGATGTTAAAATTTTTACAGATGGAGAGAAACGTCTCTTGGACGTTGAGGAGTATGAGCGTCACAAACGCAAAATGAATTATTCCGATGACTTGGACTATATTTTAAAAGAACATGTCAAAATTCTTGTTGATTGGATTAACAATGGACGTGGTCCTTTCTCAGAAGCCTATGTAAATATTTGGTACAAGCGCTATGTAGAACTAAAGAATCGGTAAAGTTGTCAAACTAGGGTGAAAGCCCTGGTTTTTTTATTTGAAAAATCCAGCCTCTCAGCTGGGTTGATTTCTATATATCTAATTTTGTAACTGTAAATTTGATATGGGAATAGTCTTTATCAACATCCTTATCCAGCAAGAACGCTGTGGCGTCCTTCTTAACCTGAACCAGGTCAATGTTCTGGGCTTGGGCTGCATAAACGCATCCGCAATAACATTGACGGTAGATGTCATACTCTTCACACATCTCCACTGAACGTTTGTATCCTTGATTTTTCTTGAAATCACTTGGAAGATAGTGGGTTGTGTAAATTTTTTGCACATCGATTCCGATGCTGTTAATAGTTTGAGAATTCTTATGAGGACTGATGGTCAAGGCTGAACCAAAGTAGTCAAAGCCCAAATCCATAGCCACTTGCGCTGTCTTATCCAGTCGGTAGTCAAAGCAAACCTTGCAACGGTCGCCACCTTCTGGCTCTTCCTCTAGTCCTCTAACTAATTTTCGGTATTCATTTGGCTCGTAGGGAGCTTCTAGATACTGGACCGTATTTCCTGTCCGCTCGTTAAAATCACTGACAAACTTTTTAGTCACATAGGCACGCTTATGGTATTCTGCCTTGGGATGGATATTAGAATTAGCAAAATAGATGGTCACATCAGCGTATTTGGTCAGGTATTCTAGGGTATAGGTACTACAAGGGGCGCAACAAACATGCATGAGAATGGTTGGCCGTTGCTCATTTTTCTCCCATACTTGTACCATCTTCTGCATGACACGGTCATAATTAATCTTCTGATTGGGGTTCATCTTACTCAGAATTTCTTCTACATCGATCATGTTCTTCTCCTTTTTCTAATCTTATTTTATCATATAAGTTAGGAGAGCTCAAATCTATTTAGAAGTGAATAGCATAAAAAGGAGGGATAGGCATTCCCTCCTTTTGTGTTTCTTATAAATTGCTTCGTAGCGAAATCTTACATCATCCCGCCCATCATGCTTGGATCCATTGCTGGAGCTGGGGCTACTGGTTCTGGTTTGTTGGCTACAACTGCTTCCGTAGTCAAAATCAAGCTAGCTACAGATGCTGCATTTTGTAGGGCTGAACGGCTAACCTTAACAGGGTCGATGATTCCCTCTTCAATCATGTTGACCCACTCTCCAGTTGCTGCGTTGAAGCCTGTACCAAGCTCGGCATTTTTCAAACGATCGATAACGATAGAGCCTTCAAATCCCGCATTATGGGCGATTTGACGAACAGGTTCTTCCAAGGCGCGGAGAACAATATTGCGCCCTGTTGCTTCATCTCCTGTCAATTCCAAATCAGCCACGGATGGAATGACATTTACAAGAGCTGTTCCACCACCAGCAACGATTCCTTCTTCAACGGCTGCACGAGTAGCGTTGAGGGCATCTTCAATGCGGAGTTTCATTTCTTTCAACTCAGTTTCAGTTGCAGCTCCGACCTTGATCACTGCGACACCACCTGACAATTTCGCCAATCGTTCTTGCAATTTTTCACGGTCAAATTCAGATGTTGTAGTTTCTATTTGAGACTTAATAACCGCAACACGGTGAGAAATCGCTTCAGGATTTCCAGCACCTTCTACGATAACAGTGCTATCTTTGTCCACAGTTACTCTAGCTGCTTGACCAAGAGCTTCAATTGTCGCATCTTTCAACTCAAGACCAAGGTCTTCTGTGATAACTGTTCCGCCTGTCAAAATGGCGATATCTTCAAGCATGGCTTTGCGACGGTCACCAAAACCAGGTGCCTTAACGGCTACCACGTTGAAGGTTCCACGAATCTTGTTCAAAACAAGAGTTGGAAGAGCTTCACCATCTACATCATCCGCAATAATCAAGAGTGGACGATTGCTTTGGAGAATACTTTCTAGGAGTGGCAAGATTTCTTGGATATTTGAAATCTTCTTATCAGTAATCAAAATGTATGGATTTTCAAGATCAGCTACCATTTTTTCGCTATCTGTTACCATGTACTGTGAAAGGTAACCACGGTCAAACTGCATACCTTCTACAACTTCAAGCTCTGTTTCCATACCACGTGACTCTTCGATAGTGATGACTCCATCTTTGCCAACTTTTTCCATGGCTTCAGAGATGTACTCACCAACTTTTTCAGAACGAGAAGATACGGCTGCAACCTGAGCGATTGCTTCTTTGTTGGCAACAGGGATGGCGTTGTTTTTCAAAGCTTCAACTGCTGCGGCAACTGCTGCTTCAATCCCACGACGAATACCGATTGGATTTGCACCTGCTGTGACGTTTTTGATTCCTTCACGGACGATTGCTTGAGTCAAGACTGTTGCAGTTGTCGTTCCGTCACCTGCGATATCGTTGGTTTTTGAAGCTACTTCTGATACCAATTTGGCACCCATATTTTCAAAATGGTCTTCCAATTCAATTTCTTTGGCAATGGTCACACCGTCATTGGTAATCAAGGGTGAGCCAAATGATTTTTCCAACACAACGTTACGACCTTTTGGTCCCAAGGTTACTTTAACAGTATCTGCAAGGATATCGACACCACGAACCATAGCTGAACGGGCATCTGATGAAAATTTAATTTCTTTTGACATACTTACTTTCTCCTTCTATTCTTCAATGATAGCCAAGATGTTAGCTTCGCCAACGATGATGTACTTTTCATCGCCGTCTTTGACATCAAGACCTGCGTGGGCTTCAACTAAGACACGATCTCCAGGCTTAACACTTGGAGCTACCAAGTCACCGTTCAAGGTACGAACACCTTGTCCAGTAGCCACAACTTGGGCTGTTTTTGTTTTTTCTTGAGCTGAACCTGCAAGGACAAAACCTCCAACAGTTTGTTCTTTTTCTTCGATTTTCAAGACCACACGGTCTCCTAATGGTTTCAACATCTGTTTTCCTCCATGATGAACTACATATTATTAGCACTCTTTATATATGAGTGCTAATTTATAGTTCTATTGTATCACTTGGTCAGAAATAGTCAAGAAAAAAGTCTGACTTTCTCAAGATAAAAAGCCTGAGACCAACTCAGACTTTTTAATGCTTAAAATGGCAATTCTTCCTCTTCCAAAACCAAATCCGCCAAATCTTGTCCTGCATTATTTTCACGCATGGCACGTTGAGCACGACTTTCCAGAAGTTGGAATCCTGTCACAAGGACTTCGGTCACATAATTCATTTGACCATTTTTCTCAAAACGACGGGTACGTAATTCTCCATCCACTGAAATGAGACTACCTTTAGTTGCGTAGCTGGCCAAGCTTTCTGCTAGTCTGCCCCATAGAACCATATTGACAAAGTCAGCTTCGCGCTCCCCATTTTGGTCTTTGTAACGACGATTCACAGCAATGGTTGCACGCGCTACTGACTTGTCATTGTTGGTTTTGTGCAATTCTGGTGTAGACGTTAAACGTCCAATTAAGATAACTTTATTATACATATTTTTTCCTCCTACTTATCTATTCGCAGAAAATCAAAAAAGTTACAGAAATTTGTAACTTTTCGAGGAAATTTTTTATTTTTTATGAACCATGAAACCTGTCGCTTGTTGATTGGCCATAATGGTCATATCTGTAATCTGCACACGACGAGGTTGACTGGTCACATAGACTACTGTGTCTGCGATATCCTGAGCTTGCAAGGCTTCGATTCCCTGATAAACCGTCGCAGCCCGCTCTTTGTCACCATGAAAACGTACCGTCGAAAAATCTGTTTCGACAATTCCAGGCTGAATGGTTGTCACCTTGATATCCGTTGCGATGGTATCAATTCGCAGACCATCTGAAAAGATTTTAACCGCTGCCTTGGTAGCTGAATAAACTGCTGCACCTGCATAGGCATAAATTCCTGCGGTTGAGCCCATATTGATGATATGTCCTTGATTGGCTTTTACCATTGCTGGCAAGAAACAGTGAGTGACTGCCATCAAACCTTTGACATTGGTATCCAACATGGTTAGCATATCCAACTCTTCATAATCTTGATAGGGTGCTAAACCTAGAGCCAGTCCGGCGTTGTTGACTAAGATATCAATCTTACCTATCGTTTCGAGAATATTGGAGCAAACAGTCTTCACCATAGTCATATCCGTGACATCTAGTGGAAAGGTCCATACGGTTTGATTTGGGAAGGCTTCTGCAAACTCCGACTTGAGGGCTTCTAGTCTGTCTGTCCGTCGTCCTGTTAGAACGACATTCTCCCCCTGCTCCAGATAAGCACGCGCAATCGCTTCACCAATGCCTGATGTCGCCCCTGTAATTACTACATTTTTTGCCATCTTATCTCCCTCTCTGGTCTATCAGATACTAACAACTTCTTAGGCAGTCCAGTGTTTCGCTGGGTCGAATGGTGTTCCGACAACTTGATCTTCTGATAATTCAATAACACCACGTTTTTGCGGAGCGTTTGGCAGATGCAATTCACGAGGACTACACATCATTCCAAAACTCTTTTCACCACGAAGTTCGCCTGGGAAAATAAGATTGCCTTTTGGCATCATAGCTCCAGGAAGAGCTACAATGGTTTTCAATCCAACACGCGCATTAGGAGCCCCTGCAACGATTTGCACTGTCTTGTCACTTGCGACTGCAACTTGGCAGATGTTGAGGTGGTCACTATCTGGATGGGCTACCATCTCAACGATTTCACCAACAACAAACTTAGGTTCCTTGTCATTAACAATTTCTTCTGTAAAGCCTTCTGCCTGTAATTCTTGGTTCAAACAAGCGACTTGCTCATCTGATAAAAATACTTGACCGCGCTCTGCGATTTCAAAGAAAGTTGAAACTTCGAAAATATTCCACGCCACTGTTTCCCCATTATCTTTGAGAAAAACACGGGCTACCTTGCCTTTGCGCTCCGCATCCAGTTTGGCATCTCCACTGTTTTTCACGATGACCATAAGGACATCACCGACATATTCTTTATTATATGTAAAAATCATTGTTTCCTTTTTCTCCTATTTCAGTTCTGCTAAAAAGTCATTAATTTGTTGCTTACTTTTACGGTCACGATTAACAAAACGGCCGATTTCCTTGTCCTTTTCTAGAACAACAAGGCTAGGAATCCCGTAAACATCCCAGAGTTTGGCCAAATCCATATACTGGTCTCGGTCCACACGAATAAAGGTGAACTCTGGATTGGTCTCCTCAATTTCTGGCAAGACAGGATAGATATAACGACAATCGCCACACCAGTCTGCTACAAACAGAAAGACCTTCTTGCCATCTTTTTCTACTAAGGATGCTAATTCTTCTAAACTTGCTGGTTGTATCATAAAACTTCCTCCTCATAGACTAGGTCTTCATTTTCATATACAAAGGTATAATGACGACCATCCTCAAAAATGACACCACCAACCAAGCTCTCCAGACTGCTTTCATAAACTTGAACATAGAGGGTCGCAATTTCCCCCATGTCTGAAAAATGGTCTCGTACAATCGCTGTCAACTCTTCCTGAGTCTTCATGAGCTTATGGTCATCTGCAACTTTTTTCGTAGCAAGGGCAAGGCTCCCAATACCAAGCAGAGCCAGACCTGCCATCCACATTTTTTTAGCTTTCATACCATTCATTTTAACACAAAAAAGGCTTTAGGACAAATGAGGAAGCAGCAGATAAACAAGTAAAAAGCCTCTTCCTTAAAGGAAAAGGACTTCTTATACTCAATGAAAATCAAAGAGCAAACTAGGAAGCTAGCCGCAAGTTGCTCAAAGCACTGCTTTGAGGTTGTAGATAGAACTGACGAAGTCAGCTCAAAACAGTGTTTTGAGGTTGTGGATGAAGCTGATGTGGTTTGAAGAGATTTTCGAAGAGTATTATTCTTATTGCCAGGCACCTGAGTTGCCAACGTAGTAACCATCAGGCGTGTAGGTATTGCTAAGCATCTTACCTGATGAAGCTAGATAATACCACTTGCCATTATCTTTGACCCAATCATTCGCTAGCATGGCACCAGAAGAACTTACATAATACCATTCTCCCTTGTCATAAACCCAAGCGCTTGCTTTCATGGCTCCTGAAGTTGATAAATAGTACCACTTGCCTTGATCGTAAAGCCAGTCACTCGCAATCATGGCTCCTGATGATTTAAAGGCATACCAGTTGTTACCTTGATAAAGCCAAGTTTGATTGAACATGACTCCTTTATCATTCATAAAGTACCAAGTTCCCTTGTCCTTAATCCAATCCTTCTGCACTAATTGACCTTGTTTGTGATAGTACCAGTTTTGGTTTGATTTTAGCCAGCTTTCTCCTTTTACAATCGGATAAAGTTCTCTGAAAGCTCCTCCATCATCATATTTATGACTGATAGATTTTGGTTTTTCTAGTTTCAACTCGTCATTATCATAATTTGCCCAAGCAAAAACTTTTTGACCATTAACAGTCTCTGGTAAAGTAGCAGTGTAAGTCTTGGTTTGATAATCCCATTTAGCATCGAGGTAGGTGTATTGATCATTTGATTCTTTAATATGGTAGTAGCCTCTCTTTCCACTATCATTATGAATATCATCCACAACTTTCGTTGACCAGGTCTTTACTTCGTTTCCGCTCTTAGCCTCGACCTTGATATCTCCTCTATAGCCATATGGAACATAGAAATTCAGGTAACGCCCTTCTTCCCCGATCATAGACTTGTCCTTTTCTTGACCTAGGAAATTGACAGTCTGATCTTGACCATCGAGACTGACCGTCCACTCGATTTTCTCGGTTTTTGGCAAATCCAAGACTTTGATATCCACTTCATGGCCATTGTTAAACCGAAGAATCTTGCCATCTTGATACTGTACTCCACACTTAACAACCCATTCTTCTTTAAGCTCAAATGCCTGCCCTGAATGAGGAAAAGCCAGTAAAGCTAAACCTGCTAGAGACAAACCAAATAGTGTGATTTTTTTCATCGTAGATCCTCCTTAGGATTTTTTATGTTAATTATATCACTATGTTTTTATTTTGCAACTCATATCCTAAATATGCAAGTAAAAAACCTCTGAGATTCTTCTCAAAGGTTCTGATTTGGCTAATTGCTGTTCTCAACTGCTGCAGTGACAAAGGCAGTGTAGAGTTCTTCTGGACGATTTGGACGGCTTGACAGTTCAGGGTGATACTGACACGCTACAAAGAATTTATTTTCAGGAATTTCCACAATTTCGACCAAACGATTGTCTGGAGAAACTCCTGAGAAGACAAAACCTGCTGCCTCAAACTGCTCACGGAAGACATTGTTAAACTCATAGCGGTGACGGTGACGGCGTTGCACCACTTCTTGATTGTGGTAAGCAGCTGCTGCCTTAGAGCCACGTTTCAACTTAGATGGATAAAGCCCCAAACGAAGGGTTCCACCCATATCCTCAACATCAATCTGATCACGCATGATATCAATGATAGGGTATTTTGTTTCTGGTGCAAGTTCTGCGGAATTGGCGCCCTCAAGCCCTAAAACGTTACGAGCAAACTCGATACAAGTCAACTGCATTCCCAAGCAGACACCCAACATAGGAACATCATTCTCACGCGCATAGCGGATGGCTTGAATTTTCCCTTCTGTGCCACGTTGACCAAAACCACCTGGTACGATAATTCCGTCTGCATCAGACAAGAGTTCCGCCACATTCTCTGCTGTCACATCATTGGCATTGATCCAATTGATTTTAACTTCTGCATCGTTGGCATAACCAGAGTGTTTCAAGGCTTCAACCACAGAAATGTAGGCATCTTGCAACTCAACATACTTACCGACAAGGGAAATCTTGACTTGTTTCTTGAGGTTCATGACCTTGTCCACCATAGCTGACCACTCTGTCATATCCGCTGCTGGTGCGTCTAATTTCAAGTGATCACAGACAATTTGGTCCATACCTTGTGCCTGCAAGTTCAATGGAATTTGGTAAAGGTGTTCGACATCCAAAGACTCGATAACGGCTTCTGGTGCCACATCACAGAACTGGGCCAGTTTGTTTTTAATTCCTTGACCAGCTGGTTCTTCTGTACGAATAACCAACATATTTGGCTGGATTCCCAAGCCACGCAATTCTTTGACAGAGTGTTGAGTTGGTTTGGTTTTCATTTCACCAGCTGCCTTGAGATATGGAAGCAAAGTTGTATGAATGTACATGACATTATCTGCACCCACATCTGCCTTCATCTGACGAAGGGCCTCTAGAAATGGCAAGGACTCGATATCCCCGACAGTTCCACCAACCTCTGTGATAATGACATCAGAATCAGTCGTTAGAGCGGCACGCTTGATTTTTTCTTTCAAAGCATCTGTGATATGAGGAATAACCTGAACAGTTGCCCCAAGGTATTCTCCACGGCGTTCCTTACGAAGAACTTCACTGTAAATTTTACCAGTTGTCACGTTGGAATATTTGTTGAGATTAATATCGATGAAACGTTCATAGTGACCCAAGTCCAAATCTGTCTCAGCTCCGTCATCTGTCACAAAAACTTCCCCGTGCTGGTAAGGACTCATAGTTCCCGGATCAATATTGATATAAGGGTCAAACTTTTGAATCGTTACTTTGAGACCACGATTTTTCAAGAGACGGCCCAGACTCGCTGCCACAATCCCTTTCCCAATAGACGATACCACACCACCAGTTACAAAAATATATTTCGTAGACATAGATTCCTCTTTCTAAAATGCTCAAGGCCTTGTTAACTACGAGGGGACATAGAAAACAAGACCCTACTAATAAGAATAATCTGGGACAACTGCACCAGATTCACAACTAAAATACAAGAAGATAACTTCTTGAAAAAACAAAAATAGCTCCCTAAGAACTAGGGAGCCCCGACCTCTAAAAGAGGTGCCCGAACAATATGATACCTAAAAATAGGATAATTGTCAATAGCTAACTTTTATTCCTCGATGTT
Source organism: Streptococcus mitis (assembly GCF_023110375.1). GTDB lineage: Bacteria > Bacillota > Bacilli > Lactobacillales > Streptococcaceae > Streptococcus > Streptococcus mitis_CI. Next base: position 11,812 of record NZ_JALDVV010000014.1, read on the forward strand.
TTCAGTATCATCATCTGAAAACTCGTCGTCTTCTTCGTTGAGATCCACGTCTTCACCCAAGTCATCTGGGGCGATTTCGTTGATTTCTGCATCGTAAGCTTCCACTTCATTTTTCTCATCATCTGGATTTTCATCATCGTATGAAAGAGCTGGATCGGCTTCGTATGCATCTTCGTCTTCTGGATCATCCGCATTATAGTCAATGGCATCTGAATCACCATCCATGAAGGCATTGACACGTTTTTTCTTAGCTTTTGGTGCTACTTCATCGTCATCATTTTCTTCAAGAGCGATAATTTCTTCGTCAATCTCGTCCACACCATACCATGAACGAAGACCCCATTTGTTGTCTCCAAGTGAGATGAAGCTACCGTCAAAGTTCAACTCTGTGTAGAACAAAGGCAAAGCTTCGCGGATATCGCTGTTTGATGTTCCAAGGTAGTTTTGAATTTCGTTTACAAGATCGCTAAAATGCATCTCGTGATCGCGACCACGAAGTTCCAAGATAGCACGCGCTACCTCAATCATAGATAGTTCACTTTTTTCTTGCCCAGCAAATACTTCTAATTCCAAAGCGTTTCTCCTCATTTATACTACTATCGCCAGAGCAAACAGACTCTGACCTCATTTTATCATTTACTCTTTATTTTACGATAATTTTGCAGAATAGTCAAAGGTTAAGGGGGAGAAAGTGACAGGACTTTTTATTGGGTAACTTCTCAAAGTAACTTCCACTTGGCTAGCCGAAGTGGAAATTAGTCTAAAACGGATTTCCATTTCTTTGCTACCCAGCCGATAGCATCGCTTGGGGGATTTTCAATATCAATCCAGATAAATTCAATACCGATTTCCCCATTTTTAAACTTGGTTAAACGAATACCGTTGATTTCCAGTTCATTGAGTCGTTGACTTGTCAAGACTTCTCGTTTTTTCAACTGGAAGACTCCTCGTAAAATCCAGTTGCCAAGAATTTCTTGCTTATCAGTTGACTGAATTGCCTTACCAGCTTCTTGATTTATATAGGCGTTAATAACATCCCCAGAAGATAAAAAGCGTAGTTTAAAAGTTCTTTCCTCTTTTGGTAGAGCTAGTTTTTTAGTGCCAGGTTCAAAAGCCCCAAATCCAGAACCAAAGAAGTCTTGCCTTTCGTCATGGAAGTTCTTGGAGTCTGGCAGAGGAATGTAAACTTCACTAACTGGACGATAGACGAGTTGTTCAATCTCTTTGATAAGTTTTTCATTGCCAGTATTATGGATAAAGTGAATCAAGTCCTCACGAATGGTCTTCATCCGAGCTTTCTCTTCCTTGCTAGTCCACTTTTTCAAGAGGATTTCTTCTAAAGAGAAGGTCACAAAAGCTAGTTCTTCAGGAGCTAAATTGTCCTTGAATTTATTCTGAATCTTTAAAATCCGTGGTAGACGATCTTTTTGGGCTAGTTTTGATCCACCGTTAAAGGCATTGAAACCAGAGTTTTCTTCCACATTTCCATGCTTGTCTGTAATAACCCAAGACACTGTTTCTAAGATATCGGTTTTATCCTTTTCAGCTGTCAGTAAATGAAGATTTTCAAATAGCGAAAAAGGATCTTCGATGTAATGGACATCCCAAGTATCTACCACAATGTCTTTATTATTAAAAGTCATGTGGAGCTGGCTATCAGCTGCTGTATACTTGTAATGATGTTGTCCATCCGTAAATCGAAAATTAGTTGGATTGTTTTTGGTGGTTGAACCTTCAATGACCAGATTATCAATATCGACTGGCAAATAAGTAGTCTCTCCAACAAAAATCTTAGGATTTTCTCCTTTTGGTGTTGGCATCAGAACGTGATAAACTGCTTCAACATTGACCGAGTCCGAACTAAATCCCTTGATTTGTGCCTTAGAAGATTCGATTCTCTGATTTCTTAAGGCCGCAATCTTTCGTGCCAACTCTTCATAGCGTTGATAGTTTTGCTTGTCTGCCGTTTCTTTATCTGCTGAGATATCTGCATGAAATTTGATATCACCCAACAAGTCCGTCCAATCTTGAGAATCCTTCTTAAACTGAGCGATTTTTTGGTCTCCAGAATTAATCCCAAAAGACTTGATACCCACTAGGTATTTATGATTTTCATCCACTACGACAGAAGCATCATAAGAGGTATTGGCAATATCTTCTCCAATCGCATTAAAAGCCTTCTGAAAGACTGTTTCTTGAAATTTAGAATTAACAATTGGAGCAACATAATTCTCTGTTTGTCCCTCATCTTCTGATTCTGCCTTTTGAGAGAAAGCTTGGCTCAAACTAGCGAAGTTGGTAATTAAAGTTTTGTATTTGTCTTTTTGTTCAGACTTTAGATGTTCCCACATAAGCACCCTCTTTTCTATTTTCAGTATATCAAAAGAAGATTAGTTTTTCACTAACCCTCTTATATATTCGTTAATTGATACTGTAAAATTCAAGATTTCCTCGTTTTTTAACCAATTTTAAATAATCTTCACCAGACAGAAGGGCTAGACCATCATCATAAGATTTGATTTTTTCAAGAGCTTGATCATAGCTATCTACAAAGTCCTTGACATAGGATTGCCCTTCAAATTGTCCATTCATCTTGGTGTAGATAATGGCAATTTTTCCTGAACGTTCAAGTTGAGATTGCCCCTGACTTTCATTTAAAGCTTTGGCAACGTTTTCCGCGATACGTTTAATCACGGGTACGACCACACTGTTTCCAGCCTGCTTGTATAGCTGACCGTTAGAAACCCCTTCTGGGATTTTAAAGGATTTCGGATAGCCTTGAACATTAAAGGTTTCTTTCGGTGTCAACTTACGAATCTCACCACTGTCCGTCAAGATCAACGGAACGTTGTGTCCACCTGTTCCCATGTTTGCTGTTAGGGTTGGGACAACACCGTTTTTATTTTCACGGACATACTGACGGCGCCATTGGTAAACTGTATCTTGACTAGTAACTTCAAACTTCAACTGGTTGAAGAAATTCTGCTTGCCCTCACGGTAGTAATAGACCTCGTCTAGTTGATCGCCAAAGTTAATGACGTCTTGAAGAGTAGTAGTCAATTTGATTTCCTCTGGAAACTCAAACAAGTCATAAGCTTCCTTAGTATCAAAACCAACGATATAAATCCGCTCACGGTTTTGTGGGATATTTCCATAGTCTTTTCCGTTGAGAACCTTCCACTTGACAAAGTAGTTGTTCTCGGTCAAGGCTTCACGAATAACCTTGAAGGTATTACCATGGTCATGACCGACCATGTTCTTGACGTTTTCGATGAAGATAGCACGAGGTTTGCATCCCTCAATCATCCGAAGCAATTCAAAGAAAAGATCGCCACGATCATCATCAAAGCCCTTGCGATAACCCGCAATACTAAAGGCCTGACAAGGAAATCCTCCCATAATCACATCCACGCGCTCAGCTGGAATATCCTCTGGCTGAACATCGTGAATATCACGACCATCCAAATAGGTCTCTGGATGGTTTAACTGATAAGTCTGACGCGCATACTTATCAAACTCATTGGCATACACCACTCTGAACTCGTTGGTCTGTTCAAATCCCAACTCAATTCCCCCAACACCTGAGAAGAAAGCAGCAACGTTGTACTTCTCAGGTCGGTTCGAACTTACAGAATTTGTCATGTAGTAACCTGCTTTCTAAAATATAAAGCTATAAAATTTTAATATTTAAATTCTAACTGACTAAATTATTATTCTCTATAAATTCTATAAATTTTTCAGGGGTATATTTAAAAGATTCAATTCCATAAAACTCTTCTAAAGCCCTAAAATTTTCAACTTTATAAGGTGATTCACCACTTCTTTTTGCCTGATGTTTTCTAATATTTTCTAAATTTTTTTTACTTTTTCGTGATTTAACTACAGTAACTGTCACTATTCTTTTATAATCATCTTTTGGTAAATCATAAAAATTTTCTAGTAGGAACAAACTCGATAATATTTTAGCTCTAACATTAGCATATGGAATATCTCTTGAATTCTTAAACTCTATTAAATATAATTTACTATCAACATCTACAGGAAGAAGAGGTAAAATTGTATCTACAGATTGCCATTTATCAAATCTATGTGTTTTAAAAATAATTTCTGAAATCTTATCAAAATTATAACAAGTATGCTCAGAGTTTACCAAATTATAGTTAGAATCAGAATCATATGAGCAAGTTTTAATATCGCTACGACATTCAGAAAATCTATTATTGAAATCATGCAATATACAGCTAATTTTTTTACTCATCATCAAAATCCTCCGCCAACTCCTCAAGGCGATTTAAGGGAACATACATTTGCTCATAAATTTTATCAATCGAATCGGTAACATCTTTAATACCATCCTTAGAAAGATAATACTTAACAGAATTATTTATACCATTTTTCTTGCTAAATATATCAATTGCTTCGACTAAATAAGGACTGTGAGAATTAATCAAAATATGAAGACCAAATGCTTTTTGTAGTAATACTATTATTTCAGCAAATTTCAATTGCCATTCTGGATGCAAATGAACCTCTGGTTCATCTAAAATAAGTGTCCCATTTTCTCTTATAACACCCTTTTCTAGAAGTGATTTAATCAAATAGAATGTTTTCATCCCAGAAGAATAATTAACAATATTGAGTTTTTTATCATCTTCCTCATCTTCCGAACTATTGACTAAATCAGTTTTTAATGTAGCATTTATATTGTTAAATAATAAGTTTAATTTATCAGTTACTCTAGCCCGCAATGTATGTGTATCATAACCATCATCTTCAATCTGTTTTATCAAATGAGTATTATGATCTAATTTTGAGGTGAATTTAATCCAAAATCGATTTGAAAATGTGTTATCAACAATAGATGCCGCATCATCAATATAAACTACATCCGTCCTGAAATTAACCAGTTTATCAGCAAAAGCTCTATTGTTATTAATTTTGATTTTTATCTGCTCATCTTTTATTATTAACGAAATCAATCCTGTAGTTGGATTGTATATATTATTAATTTGACCATAAAATTCATCATTTAATTGTGTTGTCAAAATTTGATTAAAAATAGATTTATCCGATTGAGATAGAATTACTTCAATACCCTCAGAAATTGCATCTAAGTCTAAATCTTCAATGTTCGAAATCTGGTATCTAACATTGTCTTCATTAAACTCAATAATCGAATCAGTAATACTATTTTTTATAATATCACTGTAAAGTTCACCATAATTCTCATCAATAATTATCGATAAGTTATTTGAAATAAGTTCCAATAATTCCCTAACAACTAACCTCGGAGCCACTCTTCTAATATTTCCTATTTTAGAGCCAGTTTCAAGCTTCACCTCAATATCTGATAAATAGTTTGACAAAATATCATTAATTGAATTAATTCTATCTTTAGAAATTTTATTAAACACATCATAGTTAGCACTAAATATTGAAAAAAGAGAACGACTTATTGTACTTTTTCCAGTACCATTTTGACCAGCAATAACTGTAATTCCTTTAATTTCAATTTCTGCCTGTCCCACATTACCTATATTTTCTATTATTAGTCTCATTTTTCACTCCTTGATTGACAAAACTATTCCCCTAAGTTTACCATAAATTAGGCAAAAAAGCAGTCCTGAAGATACAAACTTACATCAGAATCTGCTCATTTTTAGTTTATTTCACCAACTTCTTCATCTCATCAATACGTGCGACTGTCGCGTCGTACTTCGCTTGGTAATCGGCTTGTTTGTCGCGTTCTTTTTGGACGACTTCTGGTTTGGCATTGGCTACGAAGCGTTCGTTAGAGAGTTTCTTACCAACCATGTCCAGTTCTTTTTGCCATTTAGCCAGTTCTTTATCGAGACGAGCCAGTTCTTCTTCGACATTGAGGAGGTCTGCCAGTGGTAGGTAGATTTCTGCTCCTGTGATAACGCTCGACATAGCGAGTTCAGGTGCAGGAATATTTGATGCGATTTCCAAGTGTTCTGGATTTGTGAAGCGTTTGATGTAGTTGACATTGCTGTTAAAGAAGGCTTCCAAGTCGCTATCGCTTGTTTTAACAAGGATAGTGATAGGTTTGCTTGGTGCTACGTTTACTTCCGCACGCGCATTACGAACAGCACGAATCAAGTCTTTGAGACTTTCGACACCTGTGTGGGCCGCAAGGTCTTCAAAAGATGGGTTGACAGTTGGGTAAGCAGCTGTGACAATAGAACCTTCTGAGATTTGTCCAAAGATTTCCTCTGTCACAAATGGCATGATTGGGTGAAGGAGACGAAGAATCTTATCCAAAGTGTAAAGGAGAACAGAACGTGTAATGACTTTCTCTTCTTCGTTGTCGCTATAAAGGACTTCCTTAGTCAATTCAACGTACCAGTCCGCAAACTCATCCCAGATGAAGTTGTAGAGGATGTGACCAGCCACACCAAATTCAAACTTATCAAAGTTTGCAGTTGCTTTGCCGATAGTTTCATTGAGGTTGTGGAGAATCCAGCGGTCAGTGACATTTCCAGCTTCCTTGTTGACCACTTTTTCGACATTGGCAGTTGCTTGCTCAAGGGTCAAACCTTCATTGTTCATGAGGATGTAGCGAGAGATGTTCCAAATTTTGTTAATGAAGTTCCATGAAGCATCCATTTTCTCGTAAGAGAAGCGCACGTCTTGGCCTGGTGCAGAACCATTTGAAAGGAACCAACGAAGGGCATCGGCACCGTATTTCTCGATGACATCCATTGGGTCAATACCGTTACCGAGAGATTTAGACATCTTGCGTCCTTGCTCGTCACGGATGAGACCGTGGATCAACACGTTTTGGAATGGCTGACGGCCAGTGAATTCCAAGGATTGGAAGATCATACGAGACACCCAGAAGAAGATGATGTCGTAACCTGTTACCAAGGTTGAAGTTGGGAAGTAGCGCTTGAAGTCTTCTGAGTCCACATCAGGCCAGCCCATGGTTGAGAATGGCCAAAGGGCAGAACTGAACCAAGTATCCAAGACGTCTTCGTCCTGAGTCCAACCGTCGCCTTCTGGAGCTTCTTCGCCAACGTACATTTCACCCTCGGCATTGTACCAAGCAGGGATTTGGTGACCCCACCAGAGCTGACGAGAGATTACCCAGTCGTGGACATTTTCCATCCATTGGAGGAAGGTATCATTGAAACGAGGTGGGTAGAATTCTACCTTGTCCTCTGTGTCTTGGTTGGCAATGGCATTCTTAGCCAATTGGTCCATCTTGACGAACCATTGAGTAGACAAGCGTGGCTCAACCACAACACCTGTACGCTCTGAGTGACCAACACTGTGGACACGTTTTTCGATTTTAACGAGGGCACCGATTTCTTCCAACTTAGCCACGACTGCCTTACGAGCTTCAAAACGATCCATACCTGCAAATTCAAAGGCAAGCTCGTTCATAGTTCCGTCGTCGTTCATGACGTTGACTTGTGGCAAGTTGTGGCGTTGACCAACCAAGAAGTCGTTTGGATCGTGGGCAGGTGTTATTTTTACGACACCAGTACCAAACTCAGGATCTGCGTGCTCATCTCCAACGATTGGGATGAGTTTATTAGCGATTGGAAGGATGACGTTTTTACCGATCAAATCCTTGTAGCGTGGGTCTTCTGGATTGACCGCAACCGCAACGTCCCCAAACATAGTCTCAGGACGAGTTGTAGCAACTTCAAGGGCGCGTGAACCGTCTTCCAGCATGTAGTTCATGTGGTAGAAGGCACCTTCGACATCCTTATGGATAACCTCGATATCAGAAAGGGCTGTGCGAGCAGCTGGGTCCCAGTTGATGATAAACTCACCACGGTAGATCCAGCCTTTCTTGTAAAGGTCCACAAAGACCTTGCGAACGGCTTTCGACAAGCCTTCGTCAAGAGTGAAACGCTCGCGAGAGTAGTCTACAGAGAGCCCCATCTTGCCCCATTGTTCCTTGATGGTAGTGGCATATTCGTCTTTCCATTCCCAGACTTTCTCGAGGAATTTCTCACGACCAAGATCATAGCGGGAAATGCCCTCACCACGCAAGCGCTCCTCAACCTTAGCCTGAGTTGCAATCCCAGCATGGTCCATTCCTGGAAGCCAAAGGGTATCAAAGCCTTGCATGCGTTTTTGACGGATGATGATATCCTGCAAAGTCGTATCCCAAGCGTGACCAAGGTGAAGTTTCCCAGTTACGTTTGGTGGTGGAATCACGATTGAATAAGGCTTGGCTTTTTGATCGCCTGAAGGCTTGAAAACATCAGCATCAAGCCATTTTTGGTAACGACCAGCCTCAACCTCGGCTGGATTGTATTTAGGTGAAAGTTCTTTAGACATGTGTGTGTCCTTTCTCTATTGTATTCATTTTATCTTGAATCTGCTTAGCAGCTTCTTCTGCAGACAAATTCGTATTATTTATTTTAAAGTAGTGGTGCAACTCATTCAGTTGATGCTGGGAATTTAATTGAAGTGTTTCAGCGGTCTCTAAAATTTCTCTTTCAGATACCTCAATATGTCGTTTCAAGGGTTTGTGCTTCAACCGGTTCTCCGTTCGATTTCTATGTAAGCGTTCTTCAAGGCTTGTTTCCAATTCAACAAAAAGAATCTCTTGATGATAGTCATTCAACAAATCTTGAATTTGCTTCAAATACATCAGCTGGTACTGATTTGAAAAATCAATTACGTCTGTTAAAATTACTGATCGCTGATTTCTTGCACTTGCTCCAAGGAAAGAAAAGGTAATTCCACGAACAAATTCCCACATCTCCTCTGTATAATCCTGATAGATTTCTAGTGCAAAATCGATGGCTTGATGGTTATAAAATAGGGTAGCATCCGTCAGTCGAGACAGTTCTTGACCAATCGTCATTTTTCCTGAGGCTGGAGCACCAATGATGAAAAGATGCATCAAATCACCTCCCACTCACTTCTCAGCAAGCCATATATCAGACTGTCACAGCGGTTGCCTTGGGCATCTTTGCGGTCTCGAATGCGAGCTTCTAAGGTAAAGCCAAGTTTCTCTGCGACTCGTTGACTTTGGACATTGTAGCCAAAACAAGTCAGCTCAATCTTGTGAAGACCAAGTTCTTTAAAAGCTAAATCAATCAAGGTACTCGCAGTTTCTGGAACATAACCTAGACCCCAATAGTCTGGATGTAAGGTATAGCCAATCTCCAAGACATCATCCTCGTGACGACGAGGGAAATCAACAGAGCCTATGACCTTATCGGTTCCTTTAACGACAATTCCATAGCCCGCTGGGAGATTGTCCTTTTCATTGCGTTCAGGAAGGATATGCTCTAGATAATAAATCTCATTTTCCAAGGTCTTGACTGGAGGAAAACCTGCTGGATAGGCGACCTCTGGCAAACTAGCATAATCAAAGATATCCTCTGCATCCGCCACTGTACGGACTCTTAAGACTAAACGCGCTGTTTCTAACCGTTCTGGTAATTGTGCTTGCTCCATCTTCCTACCTCGCTTCCCATAAAAAATGCCCCTGCCATATCCATGACAGGGACGAATGTGTTTATCCGCGGTACCACCCAATTTCGGGCAGTTGCCCGCAACTCTCGTCTTTAAAACAAAAAGACACTTTTATTTCAATTTTTCATCCATTAGCAACTAGTTTTGACACATTTGTGGACTTCTCAGCGTCGCCACTTTCTGTAAAATGCGGGATTCAAAACACCTCTAATGGCTCTATTGTAGCAAGTTTTTCTTAGAATTGCAAGGGACAAGAAAGATTACTTGAACTTGATGCCGTTTTCTTTCAATTTCTTGATGGTAGCTGGGCCGATTCCTTTCAAGGCAAGGAGTTCTTTTTCAGTCCAGTTTTTGAAATCTGACGCAGACTTGATTCCTTCATCATAGAAAGTTTTGGCACGGTCAAGTGGAAGTCCACCCAAGTTTGCTGCAAAATCTTCTACAGAATTGGCTACTTTTTGAGCTTGCTCTTTGGTAGCTTCTACTGCTTGTTCAACTTTTTTAGAAACAGCTTTACCAGCTTGGCTTGCTGACTGTTCTGCACGTTTTACGACTTTCTTTGTCTCTTCTACAACCTTAGTCACAGTACTTGAAAAAGCACCTGCACGACGGAGGCTATTTCGTAATTGTTTTTTACGATTGAGTTTCTTTGACATGATAAAATCCTTTCAATAAAAAACCCCTGCTCTGACAAGGATTTAATGTAAATATTCTATCAAGATTTTAGTAAAAAATCAAGAATCTATCTCGTTTAATAATTTCGCTCACCGAATAAGCCATCTGGCAAATCATGGAAGCCCTTCCCTGCCTTGAAATTTTCAAATTTTCCAAGCAAGAACTGATAGGCATCCAAGCGGCTTTCATAGCGAATCATGGCATCTTTGGCACGTTCGTCTTGGTCTTCTTCGTAGACTTTTTGACTTTCCTTGTGCGCCATGTCGTTGATCATGATCTGGGTGTTGACCCAGGCTTCAAATTCCTTCATAAATTCTTGTTCGTAACTCATTTTTTCTCCTTATTCTAATCCACGGAAATAGTCCGTGTCAATCTCACGGTAGGGCTGGATATCCTGAACGTATTCCAGCACACCTTGGAATTCTCCGTTTTCATCGTGCACTGCAGCGTAGGTGATGTGGACAAACTTGCCTCGCGACTCAGACTTGAACCACATTTCATACTTATCCTTAGTACCTTCACGAAGCCCCTTCATGATAGTCTTGACCTTGTCCAAGTACTTAGGCGGATGACAGAGTTCGACATTCCGCCCGACTTGGGACGGTGTCCGTTTGAAAATCATCTCATCAGCTGGCGTATTGTCATTATAATACTGGAAAATGTCGTCTTTATTGACAAAAGTAATCTCCATAGGGAGGTGATTGAGAATGAGGTTGGCCTGCTCGACTGAAAGATAGCCATTGCCAAAAGCCTGTTGACTATGGCGGTCCAGCACTGCTTCCTTTTCCTTAGGGGTAAAGGTAATAGTAAACTGGCCTTCTGGCGTATCGATAACTTGCTGAACTTGACCCTCTGCCGTATCTAACTGTACGGGCTCCTCTGCAATCTTTTCCTCAACGAAACTCTGACGTTCTGGAACCCATTTCTCAGACGGACGGATGATGGCATAGCCGTAGGCATCGCTCTCCTCTGCAATCTGAAGCCAGTCATCCTGAGTAAAGGACTCAAGGAGAATCATGAGAAGGATGGACTCTTCCTTGAAAATCATACTTTCAAACTCTGTCGCAAAGGCTTCAAAATCTTCTTTTACAGTGGAAATCGACACGTCTGGTAGTGACTTGGCTGTCGCTAAAGCTGTTTGAAAGAGTTCCCTAATCTGGTCATCCACTCCCCACATAACTTTAGGAGGCGAATCGTGACCATAGCGCTCCATGATGGGGAAAAAGAGCTCTTCCTTACGCTGATAGTGGATGTCAAATTGCCCCACAAGTCCCATCTGACGCACCAAACCCTTACGCATCTCCGCAAGCATTTCTTCATCTTCCATAGACTCATAGGTATCCAACAATCTCCGAATACGAATCAAGGCCGCACGGAGGGCTAGATTTTCTTCTTTGAAAATCCGAACTGGGTGACCTGGGTGCTCGGTATCTGCAACTTCGACATCCTTAACAGCATTTTTAAAAAGATTGGCATGGACATCACAGAGTTCCATGACATCTTCAAAGGTAACACCTGAGTCTGAGTTCATCAGCTCGTGCTCCATGAGGGAAATCTCGATAGCTGAAACACCTGTAAAGGTCGCATCAAAACGCTCCTGAACCGACTCAGGAGAGGCGCCATTGTGCAGTTCTAACAAAATATCCCGTAGGATATGAATCCGTTCATCTGCCATTAGTCTAACCCAATCACTTCGTAGCCGTTTGCTTCCAGCGTGCGGACAATCTTGTCCATAGGGGTTCCTTCCAGCTTAGAACCCTGTTTGAGCGATACTTTACGACCGACTGTGTTGCGCATCAAGGGATTAGCAAGAGGTTTAAAACCCAACTCCACTAGAATTTCCAAGACTTCTGGATGCTTGTCCACCACTTCTGCAACAGGAATTGAAACATCGATGATATTGTCCATGACGACCTCCATTATCGTTTATAAATGATATTATTTATTTTATTATACCATAAGGAAAGAGATTAAAAAACTAGCAGTGAAGTTCCTGCTAGTTCTATGCGACTTGGATTACCATCTAAATAAGTTTAAAGAGCCAATCCAATATTTTAAATAATAGCTTGTAAAACAGCAATTGGACTGCAAAAGAGATGATCATCCAAAAGAATTTCAAAATCCCAATAATCGGTTTGATAAAAAGAATAGCAAGAAGTCCCCAGAAAAATTTCATTCTCTCTCCTCTGGCTTGATGAGCCACCGAGCCGTATCCATTAACTTGTCGGCAATAAAAAGTTTCCCTAGACCGACAACGGCATGGTCATCTTTCTTTATCGTTTTCATCACTTTTACACCTTGCATGGTCAAAAAGTAATTCCCGTAAGTTTTAGCTAGAATTTTTATGAGTCCCATCTTATCTTCCCTCGTTTAACTACAGTCTCAAAATATTAACGATACCAGCCTTGCTGGCTATCGCTGAAAAATCGTTTTATCTCACTCTTTCATGTCCTATAATATCATACAAGTTGAATTTTATAAAGCTTTTTAATAATGTTTAACTCTGGAAAGATTCCGCCAGCATGTTTTATTGCCTTTTCCTCCACCAAAAAAGAGGGTTGCCCCTCTTCTTAGTTTTTATCCAGATTGCGTAGCATTTCGTCAATCTTGTTTCCATATTCGATGGATTCGTCTTTGACGAAAGTCAAATCTGGGATTTTGTACAATTTCAAATTGCGACCAAGTTCACGTTTGATGGTACCAGTTGCTTTTTCAAGCCCGATTTGGGCTTTTTGATTATCTGAAGCAAGGTTACTCAAAATGGTGTAGTAAACCTTGGCAACAGACAAGTCACCTAGCATCTGAACATCTGTGATGGTCACGCCTTGGACACGCGGATCACGGACTTTCTTTTGCAAAATCTCATTGACTTCACGCTTGATTTCCATGCCCACACGATCCATACGGAAATGATTTGCCATGATATTCCTTTCTCTACTTTGAACCAAAAGCTAGGCCAGCAGACCTAGCTATTTTTAAATTTATTGATTTTCATTTCAAATTGGAACGAAGTTCAATTTGAAATCATCTGCTTCTTTCGCCGTGGTGAAAGTGATGGAACTGATTTATCAGTCCCATCACAGGGGATTTTTGAGACTCTAGGCTCAAAAATAAGCAATGAAACCATCGGTTTGCTTGCGTCCCTCACCACCTAAGAAAGGAGCAAAAAATCTTATCTCTTGATTTCTTCCATGACGTAGGCCTCAATCACATCATCAGTCTTGATATCATTGTAGCCATCGATCATCAATCCACCTTCACGACCGTTTGTAACTTCCTTAACGTCGTCTTTGTAGTGTTTCAAGCTTGCGAGTTCACCGTCATAGATAACGACACCGTCACGGATAACACGGACTTTAGAGTCACGGGTAACCTTACCATTGATAACCATGAATCCACCGATAGTTCCCACTTTAGACACCTTGAAGGTTTCACGAATAACTGCTTCACCAATAACTTTTTCTTCAAATTCTGGATCAAGCATCCCTTTCATAGCTTCTTCCATCTCTTCGATAACCTTGTAGATAATACTGTGGAGACGGATCTCAACATCGTCAGCTTCTGCTTGTTGACGAGCTTGTGGTGTAGGGCGTACGTTGAAACCAACGATAAAGGCATTTGAAGCTTCGGCAAGGGTTACGTCTGATTCGTTGATAGCACCGACCGCTGAGTGAACGATAGTAACTTTAACACCTTCCACATCGATTTTCTGAAGTGAGGCAGAAAGGGCTTCAACAGAACCTTGTACGTCGGCCTTGATGATCACGTTAACTGACTTGAGTTCACCAGCTTTAAGGGTATCAAAGAGGTTTTCAAGGCTGACACGTTGAGTAGCTTGACGTTGTTTCATGAGAGCACGTTTGGCACGTTCTTCACCTGCTGCACGCGCAGATTTTTCATCTTCGTAAACGGCAAAGTGGTCACCCGCCATCGGTGCTTCGTTCAAACCTGTGATTGAAACTGGTGTTGATGGCCCTGCAACCTTAACACGACGACCAAGGTCATTGGTCATAGCACGGACACGACCGAAGGTATTTCCGACAACGATTGGGTCTTGAACATTCAAGGTACCTTGTTGAACAAGAAGGGTTGCGACCGCACCTTTTCCTTTATCCAAGCGAGCTTCGATAACTGTACCGATCGCACGCACTGTTGGGTCTGCCTTGAGTTCTTGGATTTCAGCCACAAGAAGGACTGTTTCCAACAATTCTTCGATATTTTGGTTGAATTTAGCTGAGATTTCAACAAATTCAGAATCTCCACCCCAAGCAGTTGACATAACACCATGCTCTGCCAATTCACCGATAACGCGTTCTGGGTTAGCACCTGGTTTATCAATCTTGTTAATGGCTACGATGATTGGAACGTTGGCCGCTTTTGAGTGGTTAATGGCTTCGATAGTCTGAGGCATAACCCCGTCATCTGCCGCTACAACCAAGATAGTAATATCGGTAACAGAAGCACCACGCGCACGCATAGATGTAAAAGCCGCGTGTCCTGGTGTATCAAGGAAGGTAATCTTCTTGCCATTTTCCACGATTTGGTAGGCACCAATATGCTGAGTGATACCACCTGCTTCACCTGTCGCAACACGAGAGTTACGAAGGGTATCTAGGAGTGTTGTTTTACCGTGGTCAACGTGTCCCATGATAGTTACAACTGGTGGACGCTCAACTAATTCATCTTCATTGAGATAACCATCTTCGACAAAGAAACGTTCGATGTCGGCATTGTCCACTTCAACCTTTTGTTTGGCTTCGATACCATAATCCACCATGAGGAGTTCAATTGTTTCCCCATCCAAGGATTGGTTTTGTGTGGCCATGACACCCATCATAAAGAGTTTCTTAACGATTTCAGCTGGTTCACGTTTGATACGTTTTGCGATTTCCGCAACAGTCATACCATCTGTATATTCAAATTCTGTCGGCAATTCATGGAATTTACGCTCCGTAACAGGTTTTGGAGTCTGATTGCGGTTGTTCTTGTTATTGCCTTTTTTGTTCTTTTTGTTGTTATTCCAGTTACTATTTCTTTGATTTCTCACTTGATTTTGACTACTTCGATTCTTTTGTTGTTTTCTAGGACCATCTTCTTCGCGATCGTAATCGTCACGTTCTTTGTCTGGTCGGGCTTGCTTCTTACGACGTGTATCCACTGCAACTTCTTTTTTCACAGGAGCTGTTTCAACCACTGCTTGAACTTGTTGTGCTTGTTCAGCTAACTTAGCAGCTTCTTCAAAGATTTCCTCTGGTTCCTTGCGTTTGTTAGCTTGAGCCAAGGCTTCTTTGGCAGCCTGAGTCTGCTTGAAACGTTCCTCGCTTGAACGAGCGTACTCTGCGTTTTGCTCTGCTTTCAATGCTGCTGCACGGGCTTTAAAGTCAATGCGTGGAGCCGCTTGATTTGGACGTTTGTCCTCTTGTTGACGGCGATCGTTTCCACGATTTTGCTGACCTTGCTGTCTCTTAGCTTGGTCATTAAAACGACGATTGTCGCGGTTGCCTTGACCTTGTTTTCCACCATTACGGCCGTCATTTTTCTGACGGTTCCCATTTTGTTGTTGGTCACGGTTATTGCCCTTATTTTGCTTGCGTCGTTCTGCCTGTTCTTTGGCACGAGCTTCACGTTCAGCCTTGAAATTACGGCTTTGTGGTTTAGCTGCTACTTTTTCTGTTTTAGGAGCAACTGGCTCAGCCGCTTTTGCCTCTTCCTTGGCTACAGCTGGTTTAGCTGGCTCAGATTTTTCGGTTTTCTTTTCTGCACTTGCTTTTGGTGCTACAGGTTTTGCTTCTGTTTTCGGAGCAGCAGGCTTAAAGCTAGCAGCGATTTTTGCAGCGACAGCTTCTTCCACACTTGATGAGTGGCTTTTCACATCCAAGCCCAACTCTTTTGCACGCGCTACAACTTCTTTACTTTCTTTTCCAAGTTCTTTTGCGATTTCGTACAATCTTTTCTTAGACAAATCATGTCCTCCTCTTCTATTCCATAAGAGACCTCATTTTCTTTGTAAATCCAGCATCTGTCACAGCCAAAACCTTTCTCGATTTTCCGACTGCTATGCTTAATTCCAGTGTTGAAAACACGGTTACAATTTCTACTTGATAATAATGACTTTTATCTTGAATCTTCTTGGTTAGATTGGGTCCAGCATCATGGGCTAGAAAGACCATCTTGGCCTTGCCATCTTGAATGGCCTTGACCACCAATTCCTCACCCGATACAATCCGCCCTGCTCGCTGAGCAAGTCCCAAGAGATTACTTATCTTTTGCTTATTCAAGTCCTAACTCTCTTCTTTTCACTTTGTGATCCACATAAGCGATCAACTCGTCATAAAAGCTTTCTTCCACTTCCATGTCAAAGCTACGGTTAAAGACCTTCTTCTTTTTAGCCTCTAGGGCTTCTTTATTGTCTAGCTTGATATAAGCGCCGCGGCCATTGGCCTTGCCTGTCGGATCGATAAAGACTTGTCCTTCCTTGTTCTTGACAATGCGGAGCAAATCACGTTTATCAATCACTTCGTTAGACACAACAGACTTGCGCAAAGGGATTTTTCTCGTTTTCATCTTTCCCTCCTCTAGCAGCTTTTATTCTTCTACAGTATCGTTTTCTGCTTCCAAACCTACCGAACCAGTTTCTTCCATGGCTTCAAATTCACTAGCAGACTTGATATCGATACGGTAACCAGTCAAGTGAGCTGCCAAGCGAACGTTTTGCCCACGACGACCGATAGCAAGAGAAAGTTTGTTGTCTGGTACAACAACCAAGGCACGCTTGCTATCGTTTTCGTCAAAGATAACTTGGTCAACTTCAGCAGGAGCGATGGCATTGTAGATAAATTCAGCTGGATCTGCTACCCACTCGATAACGTCGATGTTTTCTTCGATTGGCACCATACGGTCGCTCTTGGCATCGTAACGTGCTGGGTGGAATTTGCTAGTAATCTTCTTGATATTAGCACCACCACGTCCAACGATTGTACCGATAGCGTCCACGTTTGGATTATGGCTACGAACTGCAACCTTAGTACGGTCACCAGCTTCACGAGCTACGCTCATGATTTCAACAGTTCCATCATAAACTTCTGGAATTTCTTGCTCCATCAAACGTTTGATCATTTCTGGATGGCTACGGCTAACAAAGACGTTGACACCACGAGGGTTGTCTTCAACCTTGTAAACATAAACTTCAATACGATCATGAGAAGCAAAAACTTCACCAGGAATTTGGTCTTGTTTTGACAATTGGGCTTCGATGCTGCCGAGGTTGACATAGATAAAGCGGTTGTCAAAGCGTTCTACTGTACCAGACATGATTTCTTGCTCATGTTCTTTGTAAGTATTGTAAGTGATGGCACGTGTTTGCTTGCGCATTTTTTCCATGATGGTTTGTTTGGCAGATTGAGCTGCTACACGACCAAACTCAGCAGGTGCTTCTTCAAACTTGATCTTGTCACCAAGCTCGTAGGCTGAATTAATGGCAAGAGCATCTTTCAAGCTGATTTCCAAACGGCTATCAAAGACTTCATCCACAACTTCACGAACAGTATAGACTGTGAAATCACCTGTTTTTTCATTGAAATCAATAGCTACGCTGTCTGATTGACCATAGCGTCTGCGATAAGCGGAACGAAGCGACTCTACTACTGCGTCGATGATGTCTTCTTTTTTGATTCCCTTGTCTTCTTCCAAAATGCGGAAGGCCTCTAGCATTTCTTTACTCATGTTTTCTTCACTTTTGAATCCTCAAAAGCTATCCTTTCTTTTTCTATAATTTTACTGCTAAACGTGCTTTTGATACTAAACTGTATGGAATTTGGACCGTTTTCTTACGCGTCTTGTCCATATATTCCATAGTCAACTCGTCCTCTTCAAAGGCCAACAGAGTTCCTTCAAAGACTTTTTGCTTATCGATGGCTTGGTAGAGCCCGACATGGATGTATTTCCCAACCGCTCCAGCTACGGCATCCTTCGTTTTCAAAGGACGTTCCAAACCTGGACTGGTGATTTCTAGGAAATATTGTTCTGGGAAGGGATCCGGCTTGATAGTGTCTAGGACAGGACTGATTATTTCTGTCAAATCTGCCGTGTCGTTCAAGGTAATTCCTTCAGGTTTATCTACAAAAATACTGAGAATCATGTCACTGCCAATCTTTCCATACTCGATATCCACGAGTTCGAAAGGTGCTTGGATGACAGGTTCTACAACTTCTCTGACTAATTCTACGATTGTTGCGATTGCGTCCACCTCCTCATAAGCAAGAGGCGAAGATATTTCCCCGCCTCACTTTCTCATATTCTTACTCTTAGTATAGCACGTTTGCCAACTTATGTAAAGCAAAAGCACTTATACAGCCTGATTTCAGGCTATTTCTTAAAATTCTGCCTCAACTCGGTAGATAACTTGACCCTTGTTTGAGAATTTTTGTTCATATTCTGTCATGACATTGCCTTCAAAATCACTGGCATGCAAATCTAGCCAGACACCATTAAGTTTCATGCCATACTGAGAAAAACTCACTAGGCTGTACTCAAACAAGCCACGGTTATCCGTTTTGAAATGAATTTCTCCATTTTCAGGTAAGATACGCTTGAAGGTATCCAAGAAAGTCTTGTAGGTCAAACGACGCTTTTCATGGCGTTTTTTAGGCCATGGATCTGAAAAATTCAGATACAAGCGATCAATTTCGCCATCTTCAAAGTAGTCAGTCAAGTCAGAACCATCTACCCACAAGAGCTTGATATTAGGCACTCCAACTTCAAGGACCTTGTCTAAAGCATAACTCAAAACAGACTTTTGAATATCAATCCCGATATAGTTGATGTCAGGGTTTTGCTTGGCCATACCTGAAACAAAGGCACCCTTTCCACTTCCAACTTCCACATGAATGGGATTATCATTGCCAAACAAGTCCCGCCATTTTCCCTTGGCTTCCAAGGGATTGAGGACCACATACTGGGGATTTGCCTCTAGTAATTCTGTCGCCCCTTTACGATTTCTAACTCTCATCTTCTCTTTCCATACTTGTCTCGGAAGTGACGCAAGCCATGGATCTCCCGATTGACATTTTCTAAATCTTGGTTCATATAATACTTGGAAATCTGGCTCAAATAAGACAGTTGACCGTACCAATACAATTTATTTAATACCGTTTGATTGTACTTGTAACCGTAGTAGGTCAACCATTCCTTCCACTGATGTTCTGGAATATAATGGCAGAGCATATGGGCCACATCAAACATGCGGTCGGTCAAGCGAACCGAATCCCAATCTACCAAATAAATCAAGCCACTATCTGTCTCAATCCAATTACTATGTCGTACATCTCCATGGACAATGGTCGCATGGTCCTCTCTAAATCCTGGAATAGTCTGACGTAAATCAGCCATCACTTCACTGATAAAATGATTTTTACGCAAAGCATCTGGAGCCGTTTCCTGCCAAGACTGTAGTAAATCTACAGGTGTTTCCATGGCATATCCCAACCGACTCAACTGTGTCATCAACGGACGTGAGCGATGAAGGCGGGTTAAAATATTGACGATTTGCTTACGATTCATATCATAGGGGGTCAATATTTTGCCTGTCAACCATTCTTGAGCACACATATCACGCCCATCTGCCAAACGGCGACTCCATAATAATTGTGGAGCAATTTGTTCTCTAGCTAGACCAGGTAGGATTGGAGAGGTGTTCATTTTTACAAAGATACGCTTCCCATCAGGATAGCTACCCATATAAGCCTTGCCACTTTTCCCAGGTATGGGAGTCAGTGTTAGCTCATTATCACCCAAATCCATTTCTTTCCTCCGTATAAAGTTTCCTTACTATTCTACTAGTTTTTGGCCTATTCGTCAACCGCTCCACACCCGATTCTCAAAGAAAAGCCTCTGGATTGGCTTGGGTATCATTATAGAAAGAAAAAGGCAAGCACCGTCTTCTGCTTACCTTTTCATGATTTTTATAAATAATATAAGAGTGGCCAAGCATTGTAAAACATGTGAACTAGAGTAGAAACCCATAGGTTTTGGCTCTTTTTATAAGCAAAGCCCAGCAAGAACCCCCCAAGTAGATAAAAAATAAACGAAGGGACATTAGAAGGTCCATGCATAAAAGAAAAGAGAGAGGAAGTCAGTACAATCCCTAACCAAGAATTGTCAAAAACCGCACCTTGAAGAAGTCCTCTGAAAATGAGTTCCTCCTGGATGGGTCCAAAAACTGAGGAAGTCAAAATCAAAGACAGGGAAATTCCTCTGCTGACTTCCGCCAAGTGTTGAACTCCCGCGCCAGAAGAAATAGCGAAGAAATGAATATAAACCAGCATCTCAAGTACACTTAGAAGAAAGATTGCAATGAAAAGCAAAAGTTCTTTCTTGCTTAACATCCCAAAAGAAATCATTTCAAACTTTCTAGCATAAGTAACACTCAGCGAGGTTACAAGAAGACTTACAATAATCAATTCAGATTCATTTTGAAAAAAATCCCCGTGGTTAATCGTATAAGGAACTGTAATGACAATTAGTAGTACTAAAAATCCAAAACAAAAGGCATGAAATTTATCAAAAAACTTCATAAAATTATCCTCCTCAACAAACAAACTTCCCTACAACTCATTCTTTAACTCTAGTCTTTCCAAAACAAACCATTTGAGTATCCAAAATACAATCACATAACCACCCCCTAAGAAGATAGCTATTAAAGATAGCATGGAATTTAGGAAATAAAAGACCACCACAGATACAAAGGTTAGCACAAAAACATTAAAGGCAATAGTGTCGGAAGCCAAATCTAGAATATAGGGTGTCAACCAGTCTAAGGTTTTTGAATCTAGGAAAAATAAGTGTTTATACATGATGAACTCCTCTTGCTAGACTATATACTAGTCCCAGATTAAGAAGAAAACCCTTCCTCTACTTTTTATAATACTTCAAACCCCAAATGAGTAGAAGCATGATAAGCAAGCAGAGAACAGCACCAATATATGCGATTAGTTGTTGATAGAATTCTCCTGCTGTGACACCTCTATACAAACAAATAATAGACATAAAACCTGTCAAGCCGATATACATGAGTTGATTGGTTCTAGGACTAACCAAATCATCATCTTCAAATTTTCTTATCCTCATTTCTCTAGTGAGGTAAACAGTGACCAAAATAGAAGCCAAGTTAATAACCACTAAAAGAAATTGGAGAACTACGGAAAAATTTAAAAACTGACGTGATAGAAATAGATAAGTAGAGACAAGTAAGGGCAACTGACCTAAGAACAATCTCGCAAGGAAGATGTTCCGTTTTTTAAAAAATATTTTTTTCATTGCTTTCTCCATTACAATTAAATGATATCTAATCATTTTCTAAAATTTGATAACTTTTGTGAAATGTTTTAGCAGAAACAACTCTATGATTGGTGATATCTATATAATCACCTGGATAACCAAGAACATACATTCCATAACCAGCAAATCCTCCTCCAACTGTTCCAACTAGACCAAACTTGATATTCGTTTCGAGAGAAGTGTTAAGACCTGCCATTAGAATGCGCACATGATTATCCAACCAAACCATATAATTTTTTTGAAAAGCTTCCTCTACCCAACTTGGTTTAGGAGTTGCTTGACCAATTTCCCAAACATCAACAATTTGATTCCCATATTTTGCCTTCATAGCTTCAATCCTTTTTAAATACCATTACATGAGTTTGGAGTTCCCCCTATACCATAAGGACCACATGGTTTTGAAAAATGTATAATAGGCCACTTACCATTTAATTGATCCAAAGTTGGAGAAGGTGCTAGCCCACCCAATAAACCAGCAACCATATCTCCCCAACCTCCGAAACCTCCTTCAACTTTCGCAAGCATCTCAGTATCCATCATTTCAAATTGTGACATCGTTTTTGTATTCATAACAAAAACTTCATTAGCCCCTACTTTTTATAATACTTCAAGCCCCAAATGAGTAGAAGCATGATTATCAAACAGAGAATAGCACCAATATAGGCAATCAATTGTTGATAGAATTCTCCTGCTGTGATACCTCTATACAAACAGATAATAGACATAAATCCTGTCAAACCAATGAACATCAGTTGATTGGTTTTAGGGCTAACTAAATCATCATCTTCAAACTCTCTTATTCTCATTTCCCTAGTGAGGTAAACAGTGAGCAAAATGGAAGCTAAGTTAATAACCACTAAGAGAAATTGGAAAACCAAGGAAAAATTTAAAAACTGACGAGATAGAAATAGATAAGTGGAGACAAGTAAGGGCAACTGACCTAGGAACAATCTCGCAAGGAAGATGTTCCGTTTTTTAGCAAGAAAAGTTTTCATTTCTTTGCTCCTTTCTTTTTAGTTAAAGCAAGATAGATTATAACCGCAATCACATAGGCTATGGTATAGAATAGATGATACCAAGCACTATCCCTAAGCGGATATAGAAATATGGACATGATCAGATACAAGATGAAAATGACAAGTATTTTTTTCTTCATAAAATTTCCTCCTGAATGTTTGTTGAGCTAGAACCTTTACACTGCTAGTATAGCACTCGTTTTATTCTTGGATCACTCAAATCGTAAATGGTCATCAAAACCTCTTGAATTGTTAAAAAATTTAAAAAAGCAAGCATGAAAAACATACTTGCCCTTTACACAATATTGATACCAACTTAATTTGTAGATTTTTTATCCTGCTATCACATATCATTTTGACAGGCGAAACAATATTAAAGAAACTCCACTGTAGATTAAACTAGCGATAAAAAATCTTTTTATCTAATTAGATCTATCTTTATTCTTCTTTGGAGATTTTAAAAATTTTCCCCTAATTAAATAAGTAATAAAAGAAATAAGCATACTGACAACAAAAACAATAAGAAAACTTTTGAAATCCATAATTACCTCCAAGTACACAAGCTCAAGTCTTTAAGCGACCATAATAGCCAATTGTAACATTGTTTTTGCATTCACGAGGAATACCTCTTTTTACTTTCGTCCTATTACAACCTTAATAAGGTTAGTATACTACTATTTTTTAAAATTTTCCATCCAAATCATAAATGGTCATCAAAACATCTTGAATTGTAAAAATTTAAAAAGCAAGCATGAAAAATATACTTGCCCTGGGGGAACTTGACAATGTGAAAATACAAAATAGAAAACTACTCACCCTCACTTCCGTATGTTCTCATATATTCTCATAATCGCAACAAGGATAGCAGCTGTCCCACTTGCCAAAGCGATAAGGGTAATGATAATGTTGAGGATTTCAGGCGTACTCCCTATTCTGTTGATAAGACGGAGTAGGGATATAACTGTCAACTGAATCAGGAGTATTGATTCTACTCTTACCAATGAAGTAAGTCTGTTTTCAACTGCATATAAAAAGGCTGGTAGCATAACACAGGCTATAGCAATCACAAACAGGTTGCTCCCTGTTTCTTCTCCCTTGTTCACCACGGAAATCATGAGAAGATTCGATGCTATGATCAACGTAGAGCAGATGATAAAAAAAGATTTCTTATTCATTTAATATACCTCGCATACTATGGTAAAAATCAAACTGGACAAAGACAAATTTTATCTGTTAGCTTCTGCCAATTCTTTTTTCACAAATTTTCTAATGACCAACCGGCAGCAAGTGAACCGTTAAAACCTGACGAAAGACTTGATTTTGACAGGTGGTATTGAGACTGGTATTGGGATGACTTTCCACAATCTTCATAACGGTATAGAGACCAACTCCTCTCTCCTCCCCTTTAGAACTTGCTCCAAAGGAGAAGATTTCAGAAATATCTATGCTCTCTTCTTTGATGGAGTTTTCAATGATAAAGGTCTCCTGTTCTCCATTTTTAAAAAAAGCGATTGAAACATGAGGTTGACTAGCCTCTGCACTGGCTTCAATAGCATTGTCACAAAGGATAGACACAATGGTTAGAAAATCAAGCAGACTCATCCCCTCAACCTGAATCTCCTCAGGAACTTCGACATTAAAGATAATCTTCTTATCTCTCGCTTTTAGAAATTTCCCTGCTAGGAGACTTTTGAGGGCACGGTCACGAATATTCACCAATCGGCCCAGGTCATATTTATTGTCCTGCAATTTCTGACTGGAATCCTTTAAAACAGAGTCGTAAATCTCTTTTATCTGCTCCATATCCTCCTCTTCAATACCCAGACGTAAACTGGTCAAGAGGTTGGTGTAGTCATGTCGAAAACTCCGTACTTCCTTATAAAGTTCTTCTATATGCCGACTATACCGCTCCATATCTCTATAGCGCAAGACCTGCTCTCGGTTCAGTTTTCCCTGAAGTTTTTCCTTCAAATAGGTATCTAATTTCTTGATAACCCCCATAAAAAAGAGTAGATAAAATACTAGAATGAAATGGCGAACTGTCGTTGATTGAATACCTTGTTGGTATTCAAGGTAAGATAGACTTTGCATCACTAGATAATAAGCCCCCATTACCCAGTTAATCTTAGTAAGAGACTTTTGAAAACCTTTATCTAGAAACTCCTTTCTCAATCTAGTGAAATCATAGTCTAACCATTTCAAAAAGACTAAAACTATGAAGCAAACGAATATCATAATCAATAAAAAGATAGGATTGCCATCCCCATCTACAATTCCTTGCCCCAAAAATGGAAGCACAAAATAGGAAACACCTCTGTAAAAGAGCTCTACTAATATCATTGGGAAGAGACCATAAAAAATAAGGATTTTTTTAGGAAGCCCTCTTAACAATAAGAAAGATAGACATATACCGAACAAAGGTTCTATAAAATAGGACAAATATTCACTTACATCCAAAAATTGAAAAGTCGCAAAAATGGTCCCTAGAAGAAATTTCAGAAGAAAAGCTTTAAAAATCCTCTCAAAAGTGAGACCAATTCCATCTACCTTAAAGAAAATGACAATTTCTAGTCCATTAATAACAAGAAAATACAACAATATCCAAGCAATGTTCATAAACTCTCCTAGCTCAGTGTAATTTATTGATGGCTTCAGACACTTCCCTGACCTTATAACGCGCAATTAGACAGCTTCTCCCATTGGGAAAGAAAAGCAGTTTTTCTTTCTTATCCAAATGCACCACATTTGCAGGATTGATGAGAAAAGAGCGGTGGCACTGCAGGAGACGAGGCTCCTGCTTAAGAATCTCCTCCAAACTCGCTGTAAATTCCAGTCTGTCCGTCTCGGTATAGAGAATGACATGATGAGATTTGGGCGACGTTTCGAGATAGTAAACCTCTTTAAAAGGATACTGGAATTGGGCAAATTTTGATTTAAAGTAAAAGCAATCTTCCGCCAGACTTTTACTGTCTTGACTATTGGCATAGAGAAGGGCTGTCTCGATCCGAGACTCAAACTCCTCAGCTGACAAGGCCTTATCAATATAGTCCAAAGCAGACACTTGGTAGCGAAAGGACAGGGGCATAAACTCTGAGTGAGTCGTCACAAAGACAATCAGGGCATAGGGGTCTCGATCCCGAATCTTTCTAGCCACTTCCAGCCCCTTCATCTCCTCATTTCGAATCTCAATATCCAAAAAGAATAGCTGATGGGCTCCCTTCTCATGCACCTCTGCCAGCAGCTGGTCTGGCTTACCAAAAACTTCAAAAGAACTCAGAGTGATATGATGTTCCTTCAAAAGTTTCTCAATGGTCGTTTCAATCCTAGTCTGTTGGGAAAAATCATCTTCTAAAACAAATATTCTCATCTTCTTACTCTCCTTCTTTCAACCATTTTTGACGAATTTCTCTATAGCGACGTCTGGCATACTTGACAGCGTATTGACCTTCTTCTCCAAGAAAAAGGATTCTTTCTTGAAAATCAATCGATTTTACTTTATCAAGATTGACCAAACAATTTCGATGACATCTCATCAAGGTTTCCCCATATTGGTTCTCAAGATTACTTAAATTTTGAACCATATTAAAACTAGCCTCTTCTGTAACAATCTGTACAGTATGGGCTTTAGTTGGATGTGCTTGGATATAGTAGATATCGTCTACTTTTACTTTATAGGCTGTCTTCTGTGTCTGAATAATCATATGTTTCATTGGATTCTCCTCCTAAGAAGAGAATAACAGAAAAAATCTAACACAAGCCCACCAAATCCTAAACAGGCCTTCAACGCTCCTGAAAGGTAGCTTGTTCCTCAAATAAGCATGATAATCTTACCACTATTTTATCATAAAATTCACTCAGCGCAATTCAAGACATTTCAATGACAATTAAAGATTTGAATAAAAAAAAAGAGTTAAAAGTGATAGACTGACAGTATCAAAACACAGTTGCTAGAAACAAGACTGGCACCCAGATTAAAGGAGGAATTCTCATGACAGATACAGACCCTATAAAAAGAGCTCAAACCTTGATTACCGACTTAAACAAAGCCTATCAAGCATGCAAACAGGCAACGGCTGACGACGTCCGCTTTCAGGAGCAACTAAACTCTATTCTTGGCTTTCTAGCCAAGGCTGAAACAGTGGATAATCGAGTCTTGATTGAATTGGAAAAATTTTACCAGACTTCCAGTCTTCTCATGGGACTCAGCGCTCTTGATCCAGATGCTCCTACTCGCGCTGCTTGGCGGGCCTATGACCGTTTCCACTTTGACCAAGTCAAGACCAAGTTGAGTCTCTACGGACCAACCATTCTCTTGTAGAAAATAAAAGAAGTTGAGACAAACTGAACTCAACTTCTTTTTTAGTGTCATATAGACAATGTTAGTCCTGCATCTGACGTTTTACCTGATAAGGCAAATACAAGACTAGTAAAACCAAACCAGCACCCAGCAAGGCTAGAAGGGCTATTTTTTCTTGGAAGGTAATCAATCCAACAACTAATTCCACTACTAAGACCAAACTGGTCAATCCTCGGACTACTGCCTGCAAGCCTTTTTCCTTTTGCCCCTTGTCCAGCGGAAAGACTTGGGTCAAATACTGGTAGTCAAAGGCATGATAGAGGGCCAACAACTGGAAGAGCAAGAGGTAGTTAAACAGCACTACCACTGCTGTCGCAATCCAAGCTTGCTCGATAAAGACCTGCGCCAGT
Source organism: Streptococcus mitis (assembly GCF_023110375.1). Lineage (GTDB taxonomy): Bacteria > Bacillota > Bacilli > Lactobacillales > Streptococcaceae > Streptococcus > Streptococcus mitis_CI. The sequence goes on from NZ_JALDVV010000014.1 coordinate 39,009, forward strand.
ATGGAAAGCAAGAGCAGACGAAGACTGAGCGCAAAGAGGTCTCCATTTCGCAGATAAGAACGCAGATAGAGATTTTGCCAAATCTTCCCAGGCACCTTCTGAACAGCCTTTAGGATAAAGTCCAGATAGGCACGACGCTTGACGCTGTTTGAAATCCCCTTGACCTGGGTAAAGAGGGCAAAGAAACGAAGCAAGACTTGCTTACGCTTGCTTTCTTGGGAAATGACATAGTCCCAGTCCAGTCCAGTTTCAGTGAAAAATTTGCTGGCCTTTTGACGAAAGAGGAAATATTTACCTACTCCCAATAAAAGCACATAGACCAGAAAAACAGGCAAGCCATAGCCCATTGCTAAAAATAAAGGCGCAAATAACAGCAAGAAAAGGGTCTGGACAAAGAGCCAAAAGACTAGGGAAACGCCAGTTTGACGCTTGAGATGGAGTTTGATTTCCTCTTCTCCGACTAAGAGAAAGAGCTTGTCTGGAGCCTCCATATAGGTGGCAATTCCTCCCCAAAGCAAAAGTAAAACAGACGTAATTCCTACAAATAAAAGGATAGGCCAATGATTTTCAGGAAAATCTTGCAAGAGTTGACTGTACTGGTAGGCTAGAAAGCCCAGCAGGACAAGCAGGAACAAGACAAAGTGGTCATTGAGAACATAGCGCAAATAACCAAGACACTCCTTACGAAAAGCCTGCTTTCTCTTTAAAAACAAGTCTTTCATAACTCCTCCTCTTTGGTCAGAGCCAAGTAAATATCATTCAAACTAGCCTCAGGCATATCAAAGGCTTCGCGCAGTTGCAAGAGATTTCCCTTAGCGCGCACCTCTCCCTTGTGGAGAATGACAAAGGCATCACACATCTTTTCCGCTGAATCCAGCACGTGGGTACTCATGAGAATGGACTTACCCTTTTGCTTTTCCACCTCCAAAAGCTGAATCAAGTCCGCAATAGCCAGCGGATCAAGACCAAGGAAAGGCTCATCCACGATGAAAAGACTCGGATCCACCACAAAAGCACAGATAATCATGACCTTCTGTTTCATCCCTTTTGAAAAATGAACAGGGAACCAGTCTAATTTCTGGTCCAAACGGAACATTTTTAACAAAGATTCTACTCGATCAAAAGCCACTTTCTGCTCAATACCATAAGCCATGGCAACCGTTTCGATATGCTCTCTGAGGGTCAATTCCTCATACAAGCTAGGTGTCTCAGGAATGTAGCCAATCTGCTTGCGGTAGCTTGTCGCATCTTCTTGCAGGGTCAAGCCATTGATATTGATAGAACCACTATAGGGTGTTAACAGACCGATAATTTCATTAATAGTCGTCGATTTCCCAGCACCATTGAGACCAATCAGACCGACCAGCTGCCCACTTTCAACAGTAAAGGACACATCTTTCAAGACAGGAACATGAACATAGCCACCTGTCAGGTTTTTAATTTCTAACATATTTTCTCCAAATCTGGTATAATGTAGCTATATTATATCAAAATTCAATACAGTAGAGGTAGATTTTATGTCAGATTGCATTTTTTGTAAAATCATTGCAGGGGAAATTCCTGCTTCAAAAGTATATGAAGATGAGCAGGTTCTTGCCTTTCTTGATATCTCTCAAGTGACACCAGGACACACCTTGGTCGTGCCAAAGGAACACTATCGCAATCTTTTAGAAATGGATGCTACTAACGCCAGCCAACTCTTTGCCCAAGTACCCAAAGTAGCTCAAAAAGTCATGAAAGCTGCCAAGGCTGCTGGTATGAATATCATTGCCAACTGTGAAGAAGTCGCAGGGCAAACAGTCTTTCATACACACGTTCACCTCGTGCCTCGCTACAGTGTGGACGATGACCTCAAGATTGATTTTATCGCCCACGAACCAGACTTTGACAAACTCGCTCAAGTCGCTGAAACCATCAAAAACGCCTAAGGAGTTGCCATGAAATTATCCAACCTACTGCTATTTGCAGGAGCTGCAGCCGGAAGTTATCTAGTCACAAAAAATCGCCAAACCATCACAGATGAAGTCTTGAATACCACTGACCGTGTTCAAGCTATCAAGGATGATGTGGATATTATCCAAAATAGCCTGCAAATCATCGACCAGCAAAAAGAACTCATCAAGGAATATCAAGAAGACCTAACTTACAAGTTTAAGGTCTTGGAAAAGGATATCCAGACTAGACTAGCTGTTATCAAAGAAACACAGGAAATGGAAGATAAGTAAAAAGAGCCAATTGGCTCTTTTTAGTTTATAGATTTTTTAAGACTTTCCTTAAGTAATGACGGACGGTAGCGACCTTCTTCGAAGTTCCATACCTAAACTTTGAGCCTAGGTCTCAAAGTTTCCGAACACCTGAAATCAAACGGTTTCAGGTGTTTTCATTACGGCGGAAAGTCTGGGAAAGTATTTGATTTATACTCAATGAAAATCAAAGAGCAAACTAAGAAACTAGCCGCAGCTTGCTCAAACACTGTTTTGAGGTTGTAGATAAGACTGACAAAGTCAGTCACATATATACGGCAAGACGACGTTGACACGGTTTGAAGAGATTTTCGAAGAGTATTATTCTCCTTCAAAGGCATCTTTAATATGGTCAAAGAAACCTTTTTTCTTTGGATTTACTTTCAAGTCACCAGCAGCTGCGAATTCTTTCAAGGCTACTTTTTGGCGGTCGTTCAAGCCTGTCGGTGTTACGACATTAACGGTAACGTATTGGTCACCAACTGCACCACCACGAAGGCTCGGAGCTCCCTTACCACGTAAACGGAATTTCTTACCAGTCTGAGTTCCCTCTGGAATAACCAATTCAACATCACCGTGAACAGTTGGAATATCTACTGTATCACCAAGAGCTGCTTGGACAAAGTTGAGGTTGAGATTGTAGAAAATAGTAGTTCCTTCACGTTCAAACTTGTCGCTGGCTTCCACAGAAACCACTACATACAAGTCACCATAAGGTCCACCATTAAAGCCAGCTTCACCTTGACCAGCTAGGCGAATTTGTTGACCTGTTTCCACACCAGCAGGGATTTTGACATGTACACTATGGGCTTGTTTTTCATGACCTGTTCCGTGACAAGTTGTACATGGATCTTTGATTTCTTTCCCGCGACCATGACAGACATCACAGGTTACTTGACGACGCATCATACCAAGAGGAGTTTGTGTATCAACGTTAATGACACCAGCTCCATGACAGCGTCCACAAGTGACTGGACTTGTTCCTGGCTTAGCACCTGAGCCATTACATGTACGACAGCTAGCTTCACGGTTATATTTGACTTCTTTTTCAGCCCCAAAAATAGCTTCTTCAAAGGTCAAATTCACACGATACTGGAGGTCATCTCCCTTACGAGGAGCATTTGGATTGCGTGAAGCACCGCCTCCGCCGAAGAAACTTGAGAAGATATCTTCAAAACCACCGAAGCCTCCTGCCCCATCGAAACCGCCGAAACCACCAGCTCCACCAAAACCACCGTTGGCTCCAGCAGCACCGTATTGGTCATAGGCAGTACGTTTTTGGTCGTCACTCAAAGTCTCATAGGCTTCCTGAACTTCCTTGTACTTTTCCTCAGCACCTGGCTCCTTGTTGATATCTGGGTGATATTTTTTCGAAAGCTTACGATAAGCCTTTTTGATTTCGTCTGCCGAAGCGTTTTTGGACACCCCCAGACGATCATAAAATTCAGTATTGTTCATACAAGATACTAAGAGCGAACAGAAAGCGACTGAAATTTAGGAAACCGACAAGAAATCCTGATTTCTTAGGAGGTTTATCTAATTTCCAAGCTTTCCGCTCGAGTTCAATTACGAACACCCTTATTCCTTTCTGTTAATATTGCGGAACGAGACCACGATTTAGTCCGGGTTCAATTCCTTTCTTTTATATTGAATCAGAATTTTGGGAACCCGTGTTCAATTCCCTGAACACCTTTGTTCCTTTCTATTGATATTTTGAATCAAACCTCGATTTAGTCCGGGTTCAATTCCTGTATTTCATATTGATGAGACAAACCCCAAATAAATCAGGTTTAGACCCTTTTTACCGAAAAACAGAGGCTGGGTTGCAACCTCTGGATTTCTTCTTATCATTACGACGTTCGAAAATAAAGTCGATTATACTTTGTTTTTGAACTAGTAAGGCGTTTAGGCAAGTCGCCATAGCGATTGCTGTAGAATGACAATCACTTTAGTGATTAGTCATTCTTAACGAGTTAGGCTTAACTGAGTCTCGGCTAAAAACTTCGGAAAAAAGATAAGCCATCTTTTGTGCACCGCACAAGGCGATGGCTTCCTATTTTTCTTTCGTTTTCTTAACGCCTCAACATCTTATTTTTCCGTAAACTCTCCGTCTACGACGTCATCGCCTGCGTTTCCTGTTGCTTCTGCGCCTTCTGCTCCTGCTTGAGCTTGTTGGGCTGCTGCGGCTTGTTCGTAGAGTTTAACAGCAAGGCCTTGAGCTTTTTCGTTCAATGCTTCAAGTTTTGCTTTCATGTCGTCCAAGTTGTTGTCTTCTTGAGCTTTCTTAAGGTCATCAAGGGCAGTTTGGGCAGCGTCACGTTCTGCGTCGAAGCCTTTGCCTTCAGTTTCCTTGATTGTCTTTTCAGTCGCAAAGATTGCTTGGTCAACTTCGTTACGAAGGTCTACTTCTTCTTTACGTTTCTTATCTGCTTCAGCGTTAGCTTCTGCATCTTTCATCATGCGATCAATTTCTTCATCTGTCAAACCTGAGTTTGATTGGATAACAATTGTTTGTTCTTTTTGAGTTCCAAGATCTTTAGCCTTAACAGACACGATACCGTTCTTATCAATGTCAAATGTTACTTCGATTTGTGGGATACCACGAGGTGCAGCTGGGATATCAGTCAATTGGAAACGTCCAAGAGTCTTGTTATCTGCTGCCATTGGGCGTTCACCTTGAAGAACGTGGATATCAACGGCTGGTTGGTTGTCTGCCGCAGTTGAGAAGACTTGTGATTTAGATGTTGGAATTGTTGTGTTACGGTCGATGAGTTTTGTGAAGACACCACCCATTGTTTCGATACCAAGTGACAATGGTGTTACATCAAGAAGGACAACGTCTTTAACATCACCAGTAATGACACCACCTTGGATCGCAGCACCCATGGCAACAACTTCATCAGGGTTTACTGATTTGTTTGGTTCTTTACCAGTTTCAGCTTTAACAGCTTCGACAACGGCTGGGATACGAGTTGAACCACCAACAAGGATAACTTCGTCGATTTCTGACAAGCTCAAACCTGCATCTGAAAGTGCTTGACGAACTGGAACTTTTGTACGTTCTACAAGGTCACGAGTCAAATCGTCAAATTTAGCACGAGTCAAAGTCATTTCCAAGTGAAGAGGTCCAGCCTCACCTGCAGTAATGAATGGCAAGCTGATTTGAGTTGAAGTCACTCCAGAAAGGTCTTTCTTCGCTTTTTCAGCTGCATCTTTCAAACGTTGCATTGCCATCTTGTCAGTAGACAAGTCAATACCGTTTTCTTTCTTGAATTCTGCTACCAAGTGGTCGATGATTTTTTGGTCAAAGTCATCACCACCAAGTTTGTTGTCCCCTGCAGTTGACAATACATCGAAGACACCGTCACCCAATTCAAGGATTGAGACGTCGAATGTACCACCACCAAGGTCGAATACCAAGATTTTTTCTTCTTTATCAGTCTTGTCCAAACCGTAAGCAAGAGCGGCTGCAGTTGGTTCGTTGACGATACGTTCTACTTCAAGACCAGCGATTTTACCAGCGTCTTTTGTTGCTTGACGTTGAGCATCATTAAAGTAAGCTGGAACTGTAATAACTGCTTTAGTTACTTTTTCGCCAAGGTAGTCTTCAGCGTAGCCTTTCAAGTATTGAAGAATCATAGCTGAGATTTCTTGTGGAGTGTATTCTTTTCCATTAGCAGAAACTTTTTCAGAAGTTCCCATTTTAGATTTGATAGAGATGACTGTATCTGGGTTTGTAACTGCTTGACGTTTTGCAGCATCACCAACAATGATTTCGCCGTTTTTGAATGATACTACAGATGGAGTTGTACGGTTACCTTCTGGGTTTGCGATGATTTTGCTTTCCGTTCCTTCAAGAACTGCTACTGCTGAGTTTGTTGTACCTAAGTCAATACCGATAATTTTAGACATGTGTTTTCTCCTTAAATTTTAATTCGAATTTTGATTTTTTGATATTCCCCTTAAGTGGTGGGGACGTGAGCAACTCCCTTCGGGATTTCATCACTTATTTTTGAGCCTATTGTCTCAAAAATCCCCTGTTTCAGTAGCTTTTGCTACTGAAACTTTCACCACAGTGGGAAATATCTTCCTTGCAAGCCTCCGGCTTGCCTCTTATCTTTCTTCATAGTTTATTGTCGTTTCGGACAAGTTTTCTATTATGTAAATTGCGACATGAGAAGTCGAAATCGATTTTATTTCGACGACGAGTTAGTAAGGAGGCTAGGCAAACGCCATAGCGATTGCCGTTTTCTGACGAGTTGCTTTAGCTACCGTCAGAATTGCCTAATCGAACACGCCCTAAGCTCTGAGTAAAAAAGATAGATTTTCTTGTGTTCATCGAACACTTCGTCAATCTCCTATTTTTACTGTGAGCTTTTTACGGGCTTTGTATCTTAGTTATACACCACTACCATTGCTGGGCGTAGAATGCGGTCATGGAGTTTATAGCCTTTCTGGAAGACTTGGGCGATGGTATCTGCTGGGTGTTCATCGTCTGCTGGGAGAGTTTGGATGGCCATATGGTAGTTATGGTCAAATTCACCGTCAGCTGCGATTTCTTCGATTCCTTCTTCTTTCAAAGCGTGAATCAAGCTTTCTTGCACCATTTCCAAGCCCTTCTTCACATCGTCTGTCAAACCTTCAACCGCGAGTGCACGCTCAAGGTTATCCAAAGAAGGGAGAATCGCTTTTGCCAAATCCTGGCTACGATAACGTTGCAAGTTTTGACGCTCTTCATTGGCACGGCGTTGGATATTTTGCATTTCTGCATGAGCGCGAAGGTATTTGTTTTCGAACTCATCTGCACGTTCATTTGCCAAGTCCAACTCAGACTTCTCAGGAGTTGTTTCTTCTACCGTTTCCACAACTTCCTCTTCTTGGACTTCTTCTACTTCTTCATTTTTTATATCTTGGGCCATTTTCGCCTCCTTTAATGATTTCAATCTTAATGTACTTCATAATGATTACTGCTGAGGTAGCGGTAAAAATCTGTCAACTTCATGGTCAAAACACGGTTGACCACATTGACTTGGTTGATTAGCTGTTGGTAATCCAGATCGACTGGACCGATAATGGCTAGAATTCCAACTCCCCGATAAGGAATGAGAAACTTACTACTAATCACCGCTAGGTCAGCTAGACAGGACTCTTGACTGTCTGCAACACGGACGTTCTGCATCTGATCTTCACGCAACCCCTCACGAATCTCCAGAGCTACCTTTTGCGGTTGGTCAAAGAACTGATAAGCTGCCAGATTGGCAAAATTCAAGAGATTGACCTTGCCTGCCACCACAATGTTTTCGTTGAACATTTCCTTAAAGATATGTTCAAAGAGATCGATAACATTATCCGTTGTTGTAAAGTAACGCTGGATAATCTGCGGAATCTCCGTCCGAATCTTGTAGTGAATATCTAGAACGGTGTGACCTAGGAAGCGTTCCTGAATAATGCTCTTCAGTTTCAGCAAATCCTCCTGCAAAAAGTTCCTTGGAATCAGAAACTGACTGGTAACCGTTCGAGACTCGTCTAGGGTGAATACTGCCAAGGCTGTATGTTGCCCCAAAACAACGATATCAAAGGCTGTCAACCGTTGCCTGCTCGGCTCAACATCCAGTGCTACTACCGTACAGCCACTCAAGTCTGTCAGTAGATTAGCAGCCTCTTGCAGAATATCCTCCAGTTTGAAGAATTCCTGATCAAAGGCTTTAACAATCTCATAAACCTCATTTTCAGCCAGTCGGTCAAAATCCAGTGAGTGTTTCACATAGTACTGAAAACCAGCAACACTTGGCATCCGACCACTTGAAGTATGAGCCTTCTCAAGCAAACCTTGCTTTTCTAGAGCCGCCATGTCATTACGAATGGTTGCACTGCTAGAGTTAATAGACTCTTGCAAGGCTTTGGATCCGACAGGTTCGTGCGTTTTGGTAAAGATGTCAATAATGAGATTTAGAATATCCTGCTGACGCTCTGTAACCACCTCATCACTCCTCTCTGTCTGATCAATTAGCACTCGATGCCCTCAAGTGCTAACTCATGATTCTATTATACACCCTTAAAAGAGAATGTCAAGACAAAAACTCAAAAAATTAGCACTCTTTTAACAAGAGTGCTAAAAATCAGTCTAAAGACCTAGAAGCCTACCTTCCATCTACTTGGTATTTCCTTTTAAGTCTGAAAAAACCATGAATTAGATAAGAAATCAGAAAGGCATATAAAAGAAAAATAATAAAGAAAGACATAGAAAGTTCTTCTTTAAATAAACTCATACAAACAACAAAACCACCTAAGAAAGTAGCTGTACAGGAACGAATTCTATATCGCATAACTTCCCATCTGAGCCCCTTACTCATATAGACTTGATCCTCTGGAAGTAAATCAGAAGACGATTTACGAAGAATCGAACAAAAACCAGCTCCTATCAATTCCCAACCTCTATTTCTAAAATCTTGCAGTTCATGCTTATATTTTTTAAGAAATCTAGAATCATAGATACAGTAGATGACATCGTCTGGTTGACATTGGTCAAAATAGAACAAACCAAAACGACTAGTTCTATACTTCCAACCTTTCAAATGCATCTCATGTAAATATTCTTCTTCCTTGTCCAGATCAACAATGGTGAAAATCCGAAATTGTACTTTGCTATTCATTACCTTACCTCCAAATCAGAAAACATACATAGTTTTATTTGTCAGATAATTCTTTCCACTTTTGAAACAATCTCCAAAAAATATAAGAAATCTGAATCGCATGGACTATCAATAAAACACCATCTATTATAACAATCAAAAACATTTCCCAACTGAAAGAACTACCTCCAGTGACAAACTTTGAGAAAACCGGTAGTAGAGCTAAAAAGAGAAGCAAAATAGGAAGCATCCGCCTCGTTAAAATCCGTTTGACCATAGCTAATTTCCCGGCTGCGTCATTATAAATTTCAAACTCGGCATCCGACTCAATTCCAGAATGAAGCTTTCTAAAGTAGGAAAACCCATTAAAGTCTGTAATATGCTCCCAGCCACAGTCTTTAAATAATTGTAAATAGGAGGCTCTCTCTGATTTTTTCATAGGATAAAAGTCCAACTGATAAGACACCTGCTCCGGTTGACACTTTTCAAAAGTATACTTAACCGCAACTACTAAGTTAGAGTAGGTCACTTCCTTAAGTTTCCAGCCCTCAGCATGCATTTTTCTAAGATACAAAGCCTCTCTATCATAATCCGCAATGGTAGCAATTCTATAAACAACCTTCTTTTCCATCATCTTTCCTCCAGACTATTTCTATAGAGCCGTTCAATACGTTTCAATTCAATATCTAAGACTTTTCGTCCCAAGTCTGTGATCTGATAGATTTTCCGTTTTTCCTCTTCACGGACAAAGGAAATCAAACCATCCTTTTCCATTTTTGACAAGGTTCCATACATAGTCCCAGGACTAATCGAAACTTGCGAATCTGTCATCTCCTTGACCTTTTGCGTAATACTATAACCATGACCTTCCTTTTGCAGACAGAACAAGATATAAAAGCCCGTTTCCGTCATCGGAAGATAGACCCGACGAATCTTAGCCGTTAATTCCATTTGCATTCACCTCCTATTCAGTTCGATATATCGCACTTCGTTATATAAAATATATCACAGTTCGATATAAAACGCAAGAAAAAGAGATCGACCTCAGGCAATCTTTCTGATTTATTAGGCTCTATAATATTTGTAGTGGGTAAATCCCCTATAGATATTATGGAGCCTATTTTTGTGTAAAAAAAGTCCCATATGACCTATAATGAAAAGCGACAAAACAACTCATTAGAAAGAATCATATGGAACAATTACATTTTATCACAAAACTACTCGATATCAAAGACCCAAATATCCAAATTATAGATATCATCAATAGGGATACCCACAAAGAAATCATCGCTAGACTGGATTATGAGGCTCCTTCTTGTCCTGATTGTGGAAGTCTAATGAAGAAATATGACTTTCAAAAACCATCTAAACTCCCTTACCTCGAAACAACTGGTATGCCTACTAGAATTATTCTTAAAAAACGCCGTTTTAAGTGCTATCAGTGCTCTAAAATGATGGTCTCCGAGACCTCTCTCGTCAAGAAGAATCACCAAATTCCTCGTATCATCAACCAAAAAATTGCTCAAAAACTGATTGAAAAGAATTCTATGACCGATATTGCCCATCAGCTGGCCATCTCAACTTCAACTGTCATTCGCAAGCTCAATGACTTCCGTTTTAAGCATGATTTTTCGCGTCTTCCTGAGATTATGTCCTGGGACGTTGAAACAGTCAGGGGAGTGACTGTTTCAATCGGGAGATGAAGATGAGCTTCATTGCGCAAGATTTTGATAAGCTCAATATCATCACTGTTCTTGAAGGCAGAACACAGGCTATCATCCGAAATCACTTTCTGCGCTACGATAGAGCCGTCCGATGTCGAGTGAAAATTATTACTATGGATATGTTTAGCCCCTACTACGATATTGCCAGAAAACTTTTTCCTAACGCTAAAATCGTTCTCGACCCCTTTCACATTGTACAATATCTCAGCCGTGCTATGAGTCGTTTCCATGTTCAAATTATGAATCAATTTGAGCGAAAATCTCATGAATACAAGGCTATCAAGCGCTACTGGAAACTCATTCAACAGGATAGCCGTAAACTTTGTGATAAGCGATTTTATCGCCCTACTTTTCGTATGCACTTGACCAATAAAGAGATTTTAGACAAGCTTTTGAGCTATTCAGAGGACTTGAAACTCCACTATCATCTCTACCAGCTCCTGCTTTTTCACTTTCAGAACAAGGAGGCAGACAAATTTTTCGGACTCATTGAGGACAATCTAAAACAGGTTTATCCCCTTTTTCAGACTATCTTTAAAACTTTATCTCAAGGATAAAGAGAAGATTGTCAACGCTCTTCAATTACCCTATTCTAACGCCAAATTGGAAGCAACTAATAATCTTATCAAACGCAATGCCTTTGGTTTTCGGAACTTTGAAAACTTCAAAAAACGGATTTTCATCGCTCTAAATATCAAAAAAGAAAGGACAAAATTTATCCTTTCTCGAGCTTAGCTTTTCTTCAACCCACTACAGTTGACAAAGAGCCAAAAAAGCAACGGCAAATCCGTTGCTTTTTTTGGAGATAAGAGACTATTGTCCCAGACTCAGATTTTAGCTTTTCTTCAACCCACTATAGTTGACAATGAGCCACTAAAAATTAGTTCTACTAAAATGCAGTCGTTCTTCCTTTAGAATTTTAAAGATTTTAATCTTCTTTTCTCTTGCGAGCTACAAGACCAAATCCACTCAATACTCCAAGAAGTCCAAGTGCTGCTAAATTACTATGATCTTCAGTACCAGTATTTGGCAACTGGGGAGTGTTTTCTTTAGCAGAGTTTTGTTTCTCTGGAGTTACTGGCTTCTCTGGAGTCACTGGTTTCTCTGGAGTTACTGGCTTCTCTGGAGTTACTGGCTTCTCTGGAGTTACTGGCTTCTCTGGAGTCACTGGTTTCTCTGGAGTTACTGGCTTCTCTGGAGTTACTGGCTTCTCTGGAGTTACTGGCTTCTCTGGAGTTACTGG
>NZ_JALDVV010000015.1:0-48565 GCF_023110375.1 Streptococcus mitis
GGAGATTTAACTGCTGTGAGCCTTGTCTGGACAATATTTCAGACAAAACCTACGACAAATGATTACTCATATTATACTTGATTTTCTCTGATTTTTCAAGGACTTTGCTTGTTTTTTTCTTACCTTAGTATTGAGGTTTGTCAGTTTTCAGAAAAGGTTGTTTTCTAAGAAAATAATTGTTGTTAAGTAAATAGGACAGGTTCTATTCACTAACCTATCAACCAACTCTTTAGTTTGTAAGTTGGCATCTTGTATACTGAAAAAGAAACAATACTAATCAATTCAACTTACTTGACAAAAGCTTGACTTCATGGTTTAATATACCCCATAAGGGTATATTTGGAGGTGCCTATGTTTCACTTATTATTTACAAAAATTGACAGTATTTCGACTAGCGAGTTAGAAGCTAAACTCAGAGAACCGATTCAGCTACTGGATGTTCGGACGCCTACGGAATTCCATAGAGGTCATATCAAAAATGCCAAAAATGTCCCTCTATCCGAAATCGGATCTTATACACCAGCGACAAAAGAAACACTTTATGTCATTTGTCATTCTGGTGTGCGAAGCAAACTAGCTGCGAAAAAGCTTAAGAAAAAAGGCTATGATGTCATCAATGTCCGAGGCGGTATGAGTGCTTGGACAGGTAAAATCATCTAGATGTATAAAGGAGAAAGTCAATGAAAATTATCATTGTCGGGGGAGTTGCAGGTGGTATGTCAGCAGCAACCCGTCTCAGACGTCTCATGGAAGACGCTGAAATCACTATTTTTGAGAAAGGTCCCTTTGTTTCCTTTGCAAACTGCGGACTTCCTTACTATGTTTCAGGAGAAATTGCAAACCGTGATAGTTTATTGGTCCAAACTCCTGAAAGTCTCAAAGCACGCTTTAATCTGGATGTTCGTCCTTTCCATGAGGTCATCAGTATTTCCCCAGCAGAGCACACTGTGACTGTGCGACACGATGGACAGGAATTCACAGAAAGCTACGACAAGTTGATCCTCTCCCCAGGAGCTAAAGCATTTGTTCCTACCATTGAAGGTTTGGCAGAAGCTAAGAATGCCTACACGCTCCGCAATGTTCCCAATCTTGACGAGATTATGGCTGCCTTGGACAATCATCCAAAAGAAGCTGTCGTTATCGGTGCAGGCTTTATCGGGCTTGAAATGGCTGAAAATCTTGCGAAACGTGGATTGCAAGTTACCATCATTGAGAAAGCACCCCATGTCTTGCCACCATTAGATCAAGAAATGGCAGCCTTTGTCCAAGCAGAATTGGTTAAAAATGGCGTTCGCGTCATCACTTCTCAGTCTGCGGTTCGATTTGAAGACCAAGGAAAAATCATCGTTCTCGAAAACGGTCAAAAGATCACTTCTGACCTCACCATCCTTTCTATCGGTGTTGAACCTGAAAACAGTCTGGCCAAAACTACGGGGATTGAACTGGGATTTAGAGGTGGGATTCTGGTTGATGAACATTACGAAACCAGTCAAAAAGATATTTTTGCAGTTGGGGATGCCATCGTCGTCAAGCAAGCGATTACGGGCCAAGACGCTCTCATCTCTCTAGCTTCTCCTGCCAATCGTCAAGGACGACAAGTAGCGGACGTCATCGCAGGACTTGGTCGTACAAACAAGGGCAGTATCGGCACTGCTATTGTTCGTGCCTTTGATATGACAGCTGCTTCGACTGGGCTCAGCGAGCGTATCCTTCGCATGAATCAACTCCCTTACAAGGCACTTCATGTCAGTGGAAAAGATCACGCTGGTTATTATCCAGGCGCTACTGATATGACCTTGAAACTCCTCTTTGACCCAACCACTGGAAAAATCTACGGTGCCCAAGGTATTGGGAAGAAAGGTGTTGACAAGCGAATCGATATCCTGGCAACTGCTATCAAGGGAAATCTCACCGTCTTTGACTTACCAGAATTGGAGTTCACCTATGCGCCACCATTTGGCTCTGCCAAGGATCCCGTCAATATGCTGGGCTACGCAGCCTTAAACCTTATCGAAGGTCTGAGCGACAATATACAGTGGTTCCAGCTAGAAGATGAAATGGCTACTGGCAAGAAATTCCTGGATGTACGGACCAGTAGCGAATTCCAAAGTGGTCGACTCAAAGTCGACACCATTCACATCCCCCTAAACGAACTACGGGAACGCTTGGACGAACTAGACAAGAACCAAGCCTACATCGTTAGCTGCCACAGTGGTTTGCGCAGCTATATCGCAGAGCGTATCCTCAAACAAGCAGGATTTACCGTCCAAAACCTTGACGGCGCTTATTCACTATACAAAATGGCTAAGCCAGAAGGAGTAGAATATGGAAACTAGTATCAGCATGCCTGACTTTTATGGAAAATATCAAAATGAAAATCTAGAACTTATCGATGTCCGTGAAGCACATGAATTCCAAGCGGGACATGCACCAGGTGCCAAAAATCTTCCGTTAAGTACTTTGGAGCAGGGTTACAAAGAACTCAAGCCTGACCGTACATACCATGTCATCTGTCAAGGAGGAGTACGTTCTGCCTCTGCCTGCCAATTTCTCAGTGCCCAAGGCCTCTCCGTTACCAATGTAGAAGGTGGCATGAATGCTTGGCCAGGGCAAGTAGAATAATCAAAAGGAGCTGGGCAAAAACTCAATTTCAGGAGAAAATGAAGTAATACTCAATGAAAATCAAAGAGCAAACTAGGAAGCTAGCCGCAGGCTGCTCAAAACACTGTTTTGAGGTTGTAGATAAGACTGACAAAGTCAAGAACATATTTCTACGGCAAGGTGAAGCTGACGTGGTTGGAAGAGATTTTCGAAGAGTATAAATCTCCCCACAATCATGACCACCCGTCAAACGGGTGGCTTGTCCTAGGGCTATAAGCCCCAATTACCAGCCAGCGCCTAAAGACGCTGGCTTTCACTTTGTTCAAGCCTTATTGCTCTTGACTCGTCACTTGCCTCTCAAAGAGGCTTTAGTATTACTTACCACTATCCCTAAAGGGATCCTCATATTCTTTTACACTTAATTTATCTAGTGCTATATCATGCTTTACTCGTTCTCAAATTTTCATACTCGTGAAGAAATCATCCACTGGATAATTTCTTTAATCTTGAATCTATTTCTTAATTGTGGCTTCATTAAGTCCCATCGTACTTACATAATAACCTTCCGATTAGAAATGCTGAATCCCAAACTTGTACTTGAGATTGGCGTGTTTGTCAAACATCATGAGTGCACTTTTTCCTTTTAAATAACCCATGAAACTCGAAACACTTATCCTTGGTGGAATACTTACTAACATGTGTACATGGTCTGGCATTAAGTGACCCTCGATAATTTCAACACCTTTATAACTACATAAGCGATGAAATATTTCCCCTAAACTACTTCGATATTGATTATAAATGACTTTTCGTCTATACTTAGGGGTGAACACAATGTGATATTTACACATCCACTTTGTGTGTGATAAACTATGTGCCTTTTGTGCCATATTTTTCTCCTTTCGCTTTACAATTGGCTTGAACACCTTTATTGTATCGCGTTTGGAGTTTTTTTGTATAACCTTCGACGCGCACCTGCATAGCGGGTGGTTTCTTTGTCTCGCACCTAACGGATCGAGACGGACTAATAGTCTCATAATAAAACGCATACTATCAAGGTTTTCAACACCTGATAGTATGCATTTTTTAATTTTAAAGACTTTTTCTAGCCTCTTTTGATTCAAATTAAACTATTCTAATAGTAGATAGACCTTTGCAAATATCGTCTCAAAACTTTAATTTATTTCCGTTTAATCAAGTATCGAATAGCCTTTTCTAGACGTTCCTTTTGAGCTTCAGGATCATCTAGTGGCTGGTTGATGCATTCAGTAAGGTTTTCGGTAATTATCATCTCAATCACGCGCTCCACACTAGATTTCACGGCTGTCAGTTGCGTCACAATATCAGCACAGTCACGATCTTCTTCAATCATCTTTTGAATCCCACGCAACTGGCCCTCTGAACGTTTCAAACGAGTAATATACTTTGAGTTTGTCATTTCTTTTTCCTTGCTCGATTTTTCTTCATTATATCTCTAATCAGCTTCTTTGTCAAAATTCTCGCCCATCCAGTTCACGCAGTTCTGTTATCAAAGACTTTTCAAAAGGCAAATTACCCATTCTGATAACTTGATAGAAATTCCTAGTTTTGCCTTGCTAAACGAATACGAGTCACAATTCTGTCTGGGTCTATGATTTCCAACTGGCTAGATGTCAGCCACTTGATTGGTGCATCAACTTCTTGTGCTCTCTGGACAATCGTTAACAGTTCTTCTTTATGTGCGATTTCAATGACATAAAAGGCTAAGCCTGGCAAGCCTTGCTTACGCGGAGCCAGATTTTTTCCTCCCCATTCGTTGACTGCCAAATGATGATGATATTCCCCAGCCGCAATCCAACTAGCGCTAGTCACACTGAATTTATCCTCTAACCCTAACACATTTTGATAAAACTGGCTGGACTTTCGACTATCCTTGACGGAAAGATGAATATGCCCCATTCTCGTGCCTTCTGCTAGGATAAAGGGCTCTACTCTTTCCCCCAACTCATAGATATCCTGTGCCGCAAGGGCCTCAGTGACCCCTATAATACGACCGTCTTCTCGAATATCCCATGTGGAAACCGGCTTATCTCGATAGAGCTCAATGCCATTTCCCTCCAAATCCTCTAAATAAAGGGCCTCACTGTAACCATGGTCTGCACCGCCCACAAGAGGAATCTGTAAATCTGTCAGGTGTTTCAAGACATCCGCCAAAGCCTTTCGTGTCGGCAAGAGAATAGCCAGATGGTAAAGACCATAATGTTCCCTTACTTCTCCACTATCTTGTGCTTGAATCAGCTGTACCAAGGCTTTTCCACCAAGGCCTAGAACGGCCTCTATCTCAGTTTGAGATAGGAGTTCTAGACCAATGATTTGCTGATAAAAGGCTATTTGACTTGCCAAATCCTTTACATTTAAAACTGCCTCTGCTAAATAAACGTGACTCTTATATTCATAGGTCATAAATATTTCTCCTTTTTGTTGTAATTTAAATTATTACAACAATTATATAACTTCCATCAAGAAAGTCAAGCCAGAAAACTCAAGAGATGCTGAGTAATAACATCATTTCAGAATAGGAGAAAGTATAGTAGATTGAAATAGAATATGAACAAGTTGATTGAGAAATTCAAACTGATTTTTCATAATATTTTATAAACTTATTTGTCCTGCTATTGATTCAACGAACTATAAATCTTTCCATAATAAAACACATATTATCAAACTTTCAGCACCCGACAATATGTGTTTTTCTAAATTTAAAGACTTTTTCCTAGCTTTCTTTACTTCACAACAAGCTCATAACGTGTCTTACTGGTGAAGGTTTGACCGGCTTTGAGAATGACTTGGTCTTTGAGGTCACTGTGAATAGCATCTGGTAAAGCTTGCGCTTCAAGGGCAATCCCATTGTGCTGTACCATTGGCTGACCTCCTATGATGACACTTTCATCCACAAAGTTTGCTGTGTAGACTACAAAGCAAGGAGCTTCTGTCTTGAAAAGTAGGAAGCGACCTGAGTTTTGGTCATAAAGGAAACCAGCATTGTCATGGCCTGCAGGAAGGGCAAATGGATGATCCAAACCTGATGTCAGCTGGATTTGCTCATCTTCTTCTGCAAAGATATCCTTCAACAAGGCACCATTGTAGATGTGTTTGACCACATCACGATTGGCATCTGGAGTTTTAGCCGGAACACCGTCGGGAGCGATTGGGTAAATTCCCTCTGTGTTTAGTTGGAAGACATGACGGTCAAGCGTCTGCGTGAAATCACCAGACAAGTTGAAGTAGCTGTGATTAGTTGGATTGACCAGCGTATCCTGATCGGTCGTTACCTTGTAGCTGATTTCATAGGCACCAGTTTCTTCTAAGTGGTAGCTGATCCAAATCTTGAGATTCCCAGGAAATCCTCCTGTCCCATCTGTACGCTCTGTATAGAGGGTCAAGCCATGGTCGCTCACTTCAACTAGTTCAAACAAGCTGGAATCCCAACCAGTTGAACCGCTATGGTTACAGTTGCTAGCATTGTTGACTTCAAGGTCATAGTTCTTGCCATTAAGCTCAAAGGTCGCACCTGCAATACGGCCTGCCACAGGACCTACGCTAGCTCCATGTTTGGGGCTATTGCCTACATAGCTATCAAAGTCATCAAATCCCAAGATAACATTGGCAAAATTTCCAGTCTTGTCAGGTGTGACATAGCGCAAGATGGTCGCACCATAAGTCATAACCTCAAGTTGGTAGCCACCGTCTGTCTCAAATCGATAGGCCAAGACATCCTTGCCCTCAACATTTCCAAATACACTCTCTGTGTATGCTTTCATTCTGTTCTCCTTTTACTATTTCTCTCAAGCAAACAAACCATAGAAAGCCTACTGACAATCTATGGTTTACTTGTATGATTTACAAACTCCTTTATCAAGAATTCATAAACACTGTATTACTTTTGATATTCGTGGATGATAACACCTTGTACCACACGGTTTACTGTACCTGTAGGAGACGGTGTATCTGGTTTGTTTTCTACCTTGAGTGAAGTCAATAGGGCAAAGAGTTGGGCATAAACGATGTAAGGGAAGACACGGTAAATATCATTCAAGACACCGCCACAACCAAGGGCCACTTCTTTGACATTTTCAAGACCAAAAGCTTGATCACTCAAAAGCACAACACGACGAGCAATCTGATCACCAGCCACTTCACGAACCAAGTCCAAGTCGTACTTGCGAGTGTAGTCTGTCGTTGTACCAAAGACCAAAACAACTGTATCTTCGTTGATTAGTGATTTTGGACCGTGACGGAAGCCAACTGGACTTTCATACATAGTCGCCACTTGACCAGCTGTTAATTCCAAAATCTTGAGCTGAGCTTCATGAGCAAGGCCAAAGAAAGGACCAGCGCCTAGATAGATGACACGGTTAAAATCTAGGTCAACAAGTTCTTTGACATCTTCTGCATTGTCTAGAATTTTACGGGCAAGACTAGATACAACTTCAAAACGTTCAGCTTTAACAGCAAATTCTGTAGGATCAAAAACCAAGAGTGCTGTCAACATCATAGATGTAAAGCTAGAAGTCATGGCAAATCCAGCGTCATTTGAAGCAGCAGGTTGTAACAGCAAGAGATTACGGTCATCGCCATGAGCTTGAAGAGCCAACTTACCGTCCGCTGCACAAGTAATCGTCACTTGGTAAAGCTCATCCACCAAGGTCTTGGCCAAATCAACAGTTGCCACACTTTCAGGCGAGTTCCCACTACGAGCAAAAGATACAAGGACAGTCGCCACATCTTTTTTCAAATAAGTTTCTGGATTGGCAACGATATCTGTTGTCGCAATGGCATTGAAATTCCATTTTCTTTCGTCATAGACTTCCTTAAAGTAAGGTACCAAGGTATCTCCCACATAAGCAGAAGTCCCCGCACCTGTCAAAATAACCTTGATATAGTCATGTTTATCAGCAATCCCTTGCAGGAAGGCTGCAATTTCTTCACGTTTTGCTTGATAAGATTCAAAAGCTTCTTTCCATACATCAGGCTGTTGGTAGATTTCACGTGTAGTGATTTCTGCACCCAATTCAATCAAGTCTTCTTTTGTATAATGTAGCATTGAGTTCCTCTTTTTCTATTAAATATGGGAATGGGAGTAAGCCCCATTCCCATGTATATTCTATATAAAATGCTCTAACGATTTTCACGTTGTCACATCTTATTGAATCGAGTTCCAACTAAAATCTTTGGGAAAAAGACCGATTATCGTCGGAGCATCGCTCCATCCTCTTATCGCCTATTTTCCCTCTGATTTTCACGTTGTCACATCTTATACTCAATGAAAATCAAAGAGCAAACTAGGAAACTAGCCGCAGGCTGCTCAAAGCACGGCTTTGAGGTTGCAGATAGAACTGACGAAGTCAGTAACATCTTTACGGCAAGGCGACGTTGACGTAGTTTGAATTTGATTTTCGAAGAGTATTATTCATCTTCGTCATCATCGAAGCCAGCTAACAGGTCATTGACTTTCACAATACTTTCTGCAGCACGGTTCTTATAGTTCGCATCTGCGCCTGTCAGGCTCGCATTGATAAATTCAATCACCATTGGAAGATTCATCCCTGCATAAAGTTCGATGTCACGACCTTCCATAATCAAACGGCTTACCACGTTACATGGTGTTCCACCGAGAAGATCCGCAAAGACTAGGAAATCATCCAATCCTTCAATAGCAGCTTCAAATTTTGCAGTAAATTCATCTGGGCCATCTTCTGGAAGAAGAGCCACTGCATGAATATTGTCTTGTGGCCCCATAATCATTTCAGTGCTACCTTTAAGTTCTTCACAGAAGCGACCATGACTCACCAAAATTAATGATTTAGCCATAAATTATGCGCCCATTCCAAGTACAAATTTACCAAAGGCAGAAAGAGCCAAAGCAAGTACGATAATAATACCGATAGCTTTAGTAGAGTTCATACCTTTCTTACCAAGCAACCAGAAGATAAAGGCAGTAAAGATTGCTGGAAGCAAGCGTGGGAAGATTTGGTTCAAGATGTCTTGGAAGTCAATCATCTTCTCACCGATTGCCCATTTGTAAGAAATTTCAAAGTTGATCATTGTTGCTACAAGAGCACCCATCATGAATACACCAAGTACAGATGCAGCTTCAATCAAAGCTGTCAAAGTACTTTGCATGTTGTTGATAAGGTTAACCCCTTCTTTGTATGCAAATTCCAACTGTTTCCAACGGAAGATGTCATACGCTACTGCAACTGCGATCCAAAGGAAGATACCCCAAGGTTGGCCGGCAATAGCCATTGTTGCAGCGATAGATCCCATGATAGCAGGTACAAGTGAACCAAAGATTGTATCTCCAAGAGGAGCGAATGGTCCCATCAAACCTGTCTTGATACCGTTAACCGCATCTTTTGAGTCAACGCCATCTTTTTCTTCCATAGCAAGGTCAAAACCAGCGATGATTGTGTGGAAGAATGGTGAAGTGTTGAAGAATTGAGTATGAACTTTCATCATTTCTTTCAACTCAGGAGTTCCATCTCCATACATTTTACGCAATTGTGGCAAGATCATGTAAAGGTAACCTGATGCTTGCATACGTTCGTAGTTCCATCCCAATTGGAAAGTGAACAAGCTACGTTTGTTAATTTGATTAAAATCTTCTTTTGTTAATTTGTAATTAGAATTCGTCATCTTCAATTTCCCCACTTTCTGATGGTGTAGAAGGTGCTGCTACAGCAACTTTTTGGCTGTTCTTGAAGTGAACAACTGCAAGGAAGATACCCACGATAGAGATACCGATCATAGACAATCCTTTGAAGTTGTTAACAAAGCCAATTTTTTCAGCAACTTCAGCAGGAAGAGTGCTAATGATACCAGCAACTGCTCCACCAAGACTTTGTACGTTTGAGTAAAGAACAGTCAACATAGCTGTCAAACCAAATCCCATAGCAAGGTAGTGAAGGTTACGTTTAACTGGAAGGTAACGAAGCAAGATAGCGAATCCAAGACCTGGAAGCATACGACCTGCAAGAGTCAAACCGTCTGCAACCCATTGGTATTCTTTAACAAGGTTTACAACACCTTGTACGAATTCTCCACCGAAAGCAAGGGCGAAGAATACTGGAAGGGCACGAGATAGAGCCCAAGGAAGCGCACCAAGAAGATAGTTACGTTCGATTCCTTTGTAGTCAAAGCGTTCAATCGCAGCGTCAATACGGTGAGCGAAGAATGTTGTAGTCATACGACCAAGTACGTCGAAGTAAGTCAAAAGTGCTGCTACTGGTACAGCGATTGTAGTGATCGCAAGGTCTGTTTCGATTCCTTGTGAAACTGAGAAAGCAGTCGCAAGAACCGCACCAGAAGTTGCGTCAATACGAGAAGCACCACCGAAGGTACCTACCCCAAGTACGAACAACTGCAAGCTACCACCGATAAACAAACCAGTTGTCAAATCTCCCATGACTAAACCAGTAATGAAACCAGCGAATACAGGGGAACCTGCAGAAGAAACGATCGTCAACTCATCACAGATTTGATAAGCTGAGTACAGAGTGAGAAGTAAAATTTGCCACCATTGTATCATAACAATGACCTCCTAAAAATTTTTTCCTATTTTAATAAGCTCAAAAAGTCTGAAACTGGATCATTTGGAACCATTTGAGCAGTAAGTTTAACACCTTTTTCTGCCAGTTTGTGGAAGTCTTCCACATCCTTGTCCACTACGTTGATAGAACGTGTGATGGCGCGAGTTTCTGGTGTTTGAGACATATTCCCAACATTAAGGGTTTCAAGTGGTACACCTGCTTCTACCAAACCAAGGAAACGGTCTGGTTTACGAGCCACGATAAAGAGACGTTGGCTATCGTATTTACCAGCAAGAATATTGGCTGCCGCTTTTTCAATTGGCAAAATACTCAATTTCACACCTGGTGGTGTCGCAAGTTTCAAACCACTCTTTTCAACGTCGTTGTTGACAACTTCGTCATCTACAACCATAATACGTGAAACATTTAGTTTTCCAGCCCATAGATTGGCTACTTGTCCGTGGATCAAACGTCCATCGATACGGCATCCTACAATTGTCATAAGTTTTCCCCCTTTATGTGTTTTAGTGTAGGTTTACGAGTTAAATAAATCTCTTCTTTATATTCACCTTCTGTTTCAAAGATAATGATGCGGTTGGCACCTTCCTTGAGGTAGCTATGAGGGATATAAAGCGAGAGGGTTGGGCCAACGTTCCAAAAACGTCCTAGGTTCTGCCCATTGACAAAGGCAACTCCCTTACCAAACTCAGACAAGTCTAGATAAGTATCTTTTGGCGCTTCGATTGTAAAATCATAAGCGTAAAAGGCTGGTTGTCCTTCTGTCCATCCTTTTGAAAAATCAATTTTCTCAGGATTATCTAGTGGGAGTGGATAGTGTTTCCAGTTTAGTAAGAAGTGCAAATCCTTACAAACCCCTGTCCGAATTCCCTTACGTTGCGTATCTGCTAAGAACTTATGTCCATAGTTGACACGCCCCATATTTTCTACCAAGATATCTAGCCTAGATAGCGCTTTCTTTTCACCTTGATAAAAAATATCTTCCCCAATCTCTGTCTGATATTGAGTTTCGACCCACTGACCATCGACATAAAGCTGAGCTCTATCTCGACCATCAATGATACGAAGTCTTTCTTCTTCTGCATCCCAGTTTGTTTCTGTTCGATAAAGTAGGTAGCCATAACTTTGTCCCAACTCCTCCATCTTTTTAGGATAGAGGCTTTCTACTGGACTAGATAAGCTATCCAAGGTTTCAAACAAGGAAACTTTTTCAACTAGTGGAATAGCATCCAACTCCATACTCTCTTTGTAGAGTGGTTCCAACTGCGGATACTCTGGAAAATGTGTTGCCATCATTTTCTTGACTGCCAGATATTTGGCAGTTGGATTTCCTTCTTCATCCAGAAGGGCATCGTAATCATAAGATGTAACTTGTGGCAGGTCCAAAGTCCCTCTAGCCGAGCAACCATTCATGAAACCAAAGTTTGTACCACCATGGAACATGTAAAGATTGATAGAGCCTTGTTCCAAAACCTCTCGAACTGCATCTGCCAATTCTTTCGGATCCCGCGTGATAATCGGTTCCTTCCAACGATTGAACCAACCATCCCAGAACTCCATACACATGAGAGGCCATTTCTTGCCATGCTCATCAAAGAATTCCTGCATCTGTGAAAAGTTGTAAGGCGCCTTAGAACCAAAGTTCCCTGTTACAAAGAGGTCATCTTCGATCAAAGTTCCAGCTTTCAAAGTAGCTCGCCATGGACCATCTGATGTAAAGAGGGGACAGGTTACGCCACGCTCTTCCATCAACTGTCGAATGGCTCTCAGATAAGCCTTATCTTCTCCATAAGAACCATACTCATTTTCAACCTGCATCATGAGGATGTTGCCACCATTGTCCAACAAATGTGGAACCAACCGTGACAATAGCTGGTCATAGTAGCGACCGACAGCTTCAATATAAGTAGGATCTGAGGAACGAAGCCTCATATTCTTTGTTAAGAGCCAGGCTGGTAAGCCACCGAATTCCCACTCTGCACAGATGAAGGGTGACGGACGAACGATAGCGTAGAGACCCAAATCTTGTGCTGTCTGAAGAAATCGCTCCAAATCCAGAGCTCCTTCAAAGTGAAACTCACCCTCACGAGGCTCGTGTAAATTCCAGGCCACATAAGTCTCTACTGTATTAAAACCAAGAGCCTTCAAGTTATAGAGCGAATGATACCAATCTTCTGGAGGAACCCTAAAATAATGAATGGCGCCAGATAAAATCTTAAATGATTTTCCATCGAGATAAAAATCATCCCGTATCTCAAATCGTGTCATATTCTTACCTTCTGACAATAAAGTTTACGCTTTCATTTGTTGATATAGTAAATATATCTCAATATCTTACATTTGTCAATAGGTTTTCACAATTTTTTTCATTTTTCACTAAATTTTACACAAAAAACTTATAAAAATCTTGTAATCTATAGTCATAACAACATTTTAGCACCATGTATAAAAATGTAGGTTTTTCTATTTATTCCTATGTAAATTAACCTTATAGCCTATTATTCTAATTTTTTTATTCAAAAGGCTACTATTCTTTCCAGTTTTATGGTAAAATCTTTAACGGAGAAGGAAAATCGAGGTGAAAATATGGCAATTCCAAAGTATCAATATATTAAAGATGAGTTAAAGAACAAAATCATTTCTGGTCAATTTGCCAGTGGAGATAAATTCTACACTGAAGCTGAATTGATTGCAATGTATGATGTTAGTTCTATCACAGTTGTTCGCGCTTTAAACGACCTTGCCAAGGATGGCTATATTGTCCGTCAACAAGGAAAGGGTACATTCGTTTCACGCGCACGCAAACACAAACTCGTAGAGTTTTCAGATGTAGAAGTTTTTGAAACTAAAGATGATAAAGTTACCGTCCTTTCTATTGAGCGTGGAAATAAACTAAGCTACTTAGAAAAACTTGGACTACGCGGAGATCAGTTCTACTACAAGATTGAACGCGTTCGCGAAACAGGTGGTGTTGTGTACATCTACCATACATCTTACATCCCAGAACAATACATCAACGCAAATTATCCAAATCTTGAATATTATAGCTCTATCTATAACCGTTTCAAATTGGATTACCACATTCACATGAATGATGAACATTTTGAAGAAATCAATGAAATAGCATTTCCAACTCCAGAACATGCGGCTTCAATCCTCGGAGTCGATGAACAATTCCCAACCGTTTTACAAACCAAGACTACTAAACTAGAGTCTACTGGTCAAGTTCTTGCATACAGCGAAACATATAAACGCGCAGATTACTACAAAATCAAATTCATTTCATGTGACCGTGATCACTAAGAAGAAAGCCTAAGCCTTGCTTGGGCTTTTTCTATACTTATTATACCATACCAAAAAGGTAGCGCTTACCTAATTTTGGAAGATTCTATAATTTGTGGAATATTTTATAGAAATAGGACTAAAAAAATTCTACTAAGTATATATATGTTTCTTTTCCGACCGATCTGAAATCTTAAGCTTAAATTTTATATTTTTTTATATTTATTATAGTTTTTTATCATCTCCTCTTGACTCTTGTTAATATAAGAAATAAAATAAGGGTGTTGTTTTATGTAAACGCTATCAATATAAAATACAATCAGGAGGTTTTGCAATGAAACAAGAAAAACAACAACGTTTTTCCATTCGTAAATACGCTGTAGGAGCAGCTTCTGTTCTAATTGGATTTGCCTTCCAAGCACAGGCTGTTGCAGCCGATGGAGTTACTCCTACTACAGAAAACCAACCGACCATCCATACGGTTTCCGATTCCCCTCAACCATCCGAAAATCGGACTGAGGAGACACCTAAAGCAGAGCTTCAACCAGAAGCTCCAAAAACTGTAGAAACAGAAACTCCAGCTACTGATAAGGTAGCTAGTCTTCCAAAAACAGAGGAAAAAACACAAGAGGAAGTTAGCCCTAAAAAGAAAGAGCAGAAAGAGGCTAATTCTAAAGAGTCGGATACAGACAAGACTGATAAGTCAGAAGCTGACAAGGATAAACCAGCTAAAAAAGATGAAACGAAAGCAGAGGCTGACAAACCGGCAACAGAGGTAGGAAAGGAACGTGCTGCAACTGAAAATGAAAAATTAGCTAAACGAAAAATCGTTTCAATTGATGCCGGACGTAAATATTTCTCACCTGAGCAGCTCAAAGAAATTATCGACAAAGCGAAAGAATATGGTTACACAGATCTTCATCTCTTGGTAGGTAACGATGGCCTCCGTTTCATGTTGGACGATATGTCTATGAAAGTGGGCGATAAAACCTACTCTAGTGATGATGTCAAACGCGCCATTGAAAATGGAACAAATGCTTATTACGATGATCCAAATGGTAACCATCTCACTGAAAGTCAGATGACCGATTTGATTAATTATGCCAAAGATAAGGGAATTGGTGTGATTCCAACTGTCAATAGTCCTGGACATATGGATGCTATGCTCCATGCTATGAAAGAACTTGGCATTGAAAATCCTAACTTTGATTATTTTGGTAAAAAATCGGAACGAACTGTTGACTTAAATAATAAACAAGCAGTCGATTTCACAAAAACTCTGATTGACAAATACGCTAACTACTTCTCTAAGAAATCTGAAATCTTCAATATTGGACTAGATGAATATGCCAATGATGCGACAGATGCTAAAGGTTGGAGTGTGCTTCAAGCTGATAAATATTATCCAAATGAAGGTTACCCTGAAAAAGGATATGAAAAATTCATCTCTTACGCTAATGACCTCGCTCGTATTGTAAAATCTCACGGTCTCAAACCAATGGCCTTTAACGACGGTATCTACTACAATAGCGACACAAGCTTTGGTAGTTTTGACAAAGACATCATCGTTTCTATGTGGACTGGTGGTTGGGGGGGCTACGACGTTGCTTCTTCTAAACTACTAGCTGAAAAAGGTCACCAAATCCTTAATACCAATGATGCTTGGTACTACGTTCTTGGACGAAACGCTGATGGCCAAGGTTGGTACAATCTCGATCAGGGGCTCAATGGTATTAAAAACACACCAATCACTTCTGTACCAAAAACAGAGGGAGCTGATGTGCCAATCATCGGTGGTATGGTAGCTGCTTGGGCCGATACCCCATCTGCACGTTATTCACCATCTCGCCTCTTCAAACTCATGCGTCATTTTGCAAATGCCAACGCTGAATACTTCGCAGCCAACTATCAACCTGCAGAAAAAGCACTAGAAACTATACCAAAAGACTCTAACCGCTATACTGCTGAAAGTTTTGCTGCTGTCAAAGAAGCTGAAAAAGCCATCCGTTCACTCGATAGCAACCTCAGTCGTGCTCAACAAGATACGATTGATCAAGCAATCGCAAGCCTTCAAGATGCTATTAAAAACTTGGCTTTAACTCCAGAAGCACAAAAAGAAGAGGATGCTAAACGCGAACTTGAAAAACTGAATAAGAATAAAGTCATTTCCATCGATGCAGGTCGCAAATACTTCTCTCTAGATCGACTCAAACGCATCGTAGACAAGGCGAGCGAGCTCGGCTACTCTGATGCCCACCTCCTTCTAGGAAATGATGGCCTTCGCTTCCTACTCGATGATATGACCATTACTGCCAACGGAAAAACCTATGCTAGTGATGACGTTAAAAAAGCTATTATCGAAGGAACTAAAGCTTACTACGACGATCCAAACGGTACTGCACTAACACAGGCAGAAGTGACAGAGCTAGCTAAATACGCTAAGGAAAAAGGTATTGGTCTGATACCAGCTATCAATAGTCCAGGACATATGGATGCTATGCTCGTTGCCATGGAAAAACTTGGCATCACGAATCCTCAAGCCAACTTTGATAAGGTCTCAAAAACAACCATGGACCTTGAAAATCAAGAAGCACTTAACTTTACCAAAGCCCTTATCGGTAAGTATATGGATTACTTTGCTGATAAATCAAAGATATTCAACTATGGTACAGATGAATATGCCAATGATGCGACCAACGCCCAAGGTTGGTACTACCTCAAATGGTATGGACTATATAACAAGTTCGCAGACTATTCTAACAGCCTTGCTGCTATGGCCAAAGAAAGAGGGCTACAACCAATGGCCTTCAACGATGGCTTCTACTATGAAGACAAGGATGATGCTGAATTCGATAAGGATGTCTTGATTTCTTACTGGTCTAAAGGCTGGTGGGGCTACAACCTTGCGTCACCTCAATACCTGGCAAGCAAAGGCTATAAGTTCTTGAATACCAACGGTGACTGGTACTATGTTTTAGGAAATCACAAACAAGATGAAGCTTATCCTCTTTCAAAGGCAATTGAAAATTCTGGAAAAGTTCCATTCAATCAACTAGCTTCTACCAAATATCCTGAAGTTGACCTTCCAACAGTTGGTAGTATGTTAGCTATATGGGCAGATAAACCAAGCGCTGAATACAAGGAAGAGGAAATCTTTGAACTCATGGCTGCCTTTGCAGACCACAACAAAGACTACTTCCGTGCTAATTATAATGCTCTCCGCGAAGAATTAGCTAAAATTCCTACAAACTTAGACGGATACAGCACAGAGAGCCTAGCTGCACTCAAGGCAGCAAAAGATGGACTGAACCTTAACCTCAACCGCAGCAAACAAGCTGAATTAGACGCACTAGTAGGTAAGCTCAAGGCCGCTCTTCAAGGCCTCAAACCATCTGCAACTCATTCAGGAAGCCTAGATGAAAATGAACTAGCTGCTAACGTTGAAACCAAACCTGAACTAGTTGTGAAAACAGAAAGCATTCCGTTTAAAGTCATTCGAAAAGAAAATCCGAATCTCCCAGCAGGCCAAGAAAAAGTTGTCAAAGCTGGAGTTCTAGGTGAACGCACTTCTTACGTATCTGTTCTTACTGAAAATGGAAAGGCCAGCGAAACAGTTCTAGATAGTCAAGTAACCAAAGAACCTGTCGATCAAATTGTGGAATTCGGAGCACCAATTACACATGTCGGCGATGAGAATGGCCTTGCTCCAATCGCAGAAGAAAAACCTAGACTAGACATTCCTAAGGAAGAGCCTAGCCGAACAGAAACTCCTTTCAAAGTAGTTGTTGAAAGCGGGCCTAAGGCTGAATCTAACTCTGCTAACGGAATCACTCATCAATTAGCAGATGGTAAAAATAGTAAACCTGGATGGAAATTAATTGAAAGCAAATGGTATTACTATGATCATGCAGATAAAGTGAAGACCGGTTGGGTTAAAGACGGAGCATGGTACTACCTAGATGAGTCTGGTGTAATGAAAACTGGTTGGCAGAAAGTAAATGGTACATGGTATTATCTTGATAACTCAGGTGCTATGCAAACTGGTTGGATCGATCAAGGTGGATCATGGTACTATCTCAACGACTCAGGTGCCATGCAAACCGGCTGGGTCAACCAAGGAGATACATGGTATTATCTTGACAACTCAGGTACAATGAAAACTGGTTGGTTCCAAGTTGAAGATAAATGGTATTATTCATACCCTTCAGGAGCCTTAGCTGTCAACACAACAATTGATGGCTACGCTGTAAATGCTGACGGCGAATGGGTCTAATATCAATACTCATAAAGAAGATTCTGATAGACAAGGAATCAAAAAAGCGAGATGGAAATCTCGCTTTTTATATTCAATATTTGTTGATTAGTCACCAAGTCCAAGACGTTCAAAGATATCATCCACTCGTTTGGTGTAATAAAGAGGGTTGAAGATTTCATCGATTTCTTCTTGAGTGAGGCGAGAAGTTACCTCTGGATCTGCTTCAAGAAGTGGTTTAAAGTCTACTTGATTGTCCCAAGAGTAGGCTGTTTTTGGTTGTACCAAGTCATAGGCTTGCTCACGGGTCATTCCTTTTTCAATCAAGGTCAACATAGCACGTTGACTGAAAATCAAACCAAAAGTCGAGTTCATGTTGCGGATCATGTTTTCTGGGAAGACTGTCAAATTCTTGACAATATTTCCAAAACGGTTGAGCATGTAGTCAATCAAAATAGTCGTATCTGGTGTAATGATGCGCTCAGCTGATGAGTGAGAGATATCACGTTCGTGCCAGAGAGCTACGTTCTCATAGGCAGTAATCATGTGACCACGGATAACACGCGCTAGACCTGTCATGTTCTCAGAACCGATAGGGTTGCGTTTGTGAGGCATTGCAGATGAACCTTTTTGCCCTTTAGCAAAGAATTCTTCCACTTCACGTTGTTCTGATTTTTGCAAACCACGAATCTCAGTCGCCATACGTTCGATAGAAGTCGCAATGCTAGCAAGAACTGCAAAGTACTCAGCGTGAAGGTCACGAGGAAGCACCTGTGTAGAGATTTCTTGAGCACGGATACCCAACTTGTCGCAGACATATTGTTCTACAAATGGTGGGATGTTGGCAAAGTTCCCAACCGCACCAGAAATCTTACCAGCTTCCACACCAGCAGCCGCATGCTCGAAACGCTCGATATTGCGCTTCATTTCGCTATACCAAGTCGCCAATTTCAGACCAAAGGTTGTAGGTTCAGCGTGCACACCGTGGGTACGCCCCATCATGATGGTAAACTTGTGCTCCTTAGCCTTATCAGCGATGATGTTGGTGAAGTTTTCAAGGTCACGACGGATGATGTCGTTGGCCTGCTTGTAGAGGTAACCGTAAGCCGTATCCACCACGTCAGTTGATGTCAAGCCGTAATGGACCCATTTGCGCTCTTCGCCAAGCGTTTCAGAAACCGCACGCGTGAAAGCTACCACATCGTGGCGAGTCTCCTGCTCAATCTCCAAAATACGGTCGATGTCAAAGTCCGCTTTTTCACGAATCAAAGCCACATCTTCCTTAGGGATTTCCCCCAACTCAGCCCATGCCTCGTCAGCCAAGATTTCCACCTCAAGCCAAGCACGGTATTTATTTTCTTCACTCCAAATGTTCGCCATCTCAGGGCGAGAGTAACGTTCGATCATGTTGTTAATTTTTCCTTTCTTCTTAAGCTGTTGGGAATAAGTTATCTAGGTAAACCAAGATTTCTACTCAAACTCCTCTTTTCCAATAAACACAGATGGATAGTGTAGTAATTCATTGAGATCGGTTTCCAATGGTAAATCATAAATTGCTAAATAGTTTTCAGGATATAGAGCAACTAGCTCTTCATATTTAGCCTTTACCTTTTCGTGATCACTACTAGCATACAAGACTTCAACGATTGCTCCAGTCTTATCCTTTTCAATAAATGCATTAACGATAATTTGTATCATAGACTTGTACTAAAAATCAATTCCTTTCCCAAACTCAACTACAGTATCTGGCACATCACTAAACAAAGTCACATGTCCCATCTTGCGGTTGTGCTTCGCTTCTATTTTACCATACATGTGGAGGTGGGCGCTTGGATTTTCTGTCACATACTGCTCAGCAGCCTCGACATGCTGGCCGAGAACATTCAGCATAACGGCCGGCGCATGCAGTTTGATGGCTGGTAATGGTGCTCCCAGAACGCCTAGAATATGGGTATCAAACTGAGAGAAGTCGCAGGCTTCGATTGAATAGTGCCCTGAGTTATGTGGACGTGGGGCAATCTCATTGACAATGATATCATCAGCTGTCGCAAACATTTCCACACAAAGGGTTCCAGACAGGTTCAACTGTTCAGCGATTCGCACGGCCATGGCTTTGGCCTTGTCAGCTAGACTTTCTGAAATGCGAGCTGGGGCGATGGTCTTAGACAGAATATTATTGCGATGAATATTTTCCTGAACTGGGAAAACTGTCACGTCCTTGCCATTTCCTGATACGATGACAGAAATTTCAAGATCAAAGTTGACAAATTCTTCCAAGACGCAGTCAGATGAAACTGCTAGTTCATAGGCTTCTTCCAAATCTTCTGCTGAACGAATGACCTTTTGCCCATGTCCATCATAACCACCTGTTGCCGTCTTGAGGACATAGTTTTTCGACAGGTCCATATCTGCCAAGTCTTGGCTAGAAGTCACAACCTTGTAAGGAGCCACCGTTACTTGGGCCTTGTTTGAGAGAAAATCTTTTTCAAAAATACGATTTTGAGAAATGCGGAGCAGGTCTGTCCCTTGAGGGAGCTGACCATCCTTAATGACAGCATCCAAACCGTCAGCATCGACATTTTCAAACTCATAGGTGAGGACATCGCAACGCTCAGCCAACTGACGGAGGGCATCCACATCATTATAAGGAGCCACGATGATCTCCGCCACGCGAGAGGCTGGGCAATCCGCCGCAGGATCCAGCGCGATAACCTTGTGACCCATATAGATAGCAGAAATGGCCATCATCTGACCCAGTTGACCACCACCGATAATGCCGATTGTTTTAGATGAGCTCATTCGTCGACTCCTCTGCGATTTTTCCTTGTTCTTCTGCAAAATCTGCCAAAGCTGTCGCAATAGCTTGGTCCTCTACTGAGAGGAGACGGAGGGCAAAGAGAGCCGCATTTGTCGCACCAGCTTCACCAATAGCCATTGTCGCCACAGGCACACCGCCCGGCATCTGAACGATAGAATAGAGCGAGTCCACGCCACTAAGGGCACGTGATTTGACGGGCACCCCAATGACTGGAAGGGTTGTTTTAGCTGCGACCATACCTGGCAAATGGGCTGCGCCTCCAGCACCCGCTATGATGACCTTGATACCGCGACTACGTGCTTCCTCCGCATGTTTAAACATGAGGTCTGGTGTACGGTGTGCAGAAACAACTTTCTTTTCGTAGGCTACACCAAAGCGATCTAGGACTTCTGCGGTTTTTTGCATGGTTGCCCAGTCGGATTTTGAGCCCATGATAATGGAAATTACTGATTTCATTTCTTTTCCTTTTTCCTCTTTTTCAACAATCACCTTAAGTTGTGAGGGACGGCAGCAAACCTTCGGTTTCATTACTAAACTTTGAGCCTAAGGTCTCAAAGCTTCCCCGACCAGAACAGAAACTGTTCTGGTCTTTTCACCACGGCGACCATTATCGTATTTGGCGACTTCGTCGCGTTATTCTTATATCTTTACTTAATTGCCTTGCTTCCGATATCAGTTCGGTAAAAGAGGCCTTCTGTGTCTTGTTTGTCAAGTTCTTGGTAGATAGTGTTTTGGGCTTCTTTGACGGTAACTGCTATGGTGACGAGCATATAGACACGGCCACCATTTGACAGCAGTGCTCTGCTATTTTCCGAAAACTTAGCACCTGCATAGTAGGTGATGATGTCCCCTTCTGTCTTAGCTGGCAATTCAACACCCTTTTCATATTCTAGCGGGTAACCCTTGGATGCGACAACCACACCCAGAGTCACACCCTTATCCGTCCATGTGATGTTTGGCTCCTTACCATCGAGGATATCCGTAATATTTTGTGCAAAGTCAGATGTCAAACGAGGTAGGATAATCTGAGTTTCAGGATCTCCGAAGCGAGCGTTAAACTCGATAACCTTAGGTCCATCAGCTGTCAAGATAAGCCCTGCGTAAAGAACTCCCAGATAAGGGCGACCTTCCTGAATCATGCCTTCAAGAACTGGCTTGACAACAGTCTCAACCGCTGTATCAACTACGCTCTCTGGCAAGTGAGGGACTGGCGCATAAGCTCCCATCCCGCCAGTGTTAGGACCCTTGTCCCCGTCGTAGGCACGTTTGTGATCCTGAGCCGTTGGCATGATGTAAAACTTGTCCCCATTGACAAAGGCAAAGAGTGAAAATTCCTCCCCTTCAAGGAATTCCTCGATGACCACACGCGCACCTGAGTCACCAAATTTATTGTCCAAAAGCATCTCATGAGCGGCTTCGACCGCTTGCTTGACTGTCTCAGCAACGACGACACCCTTCCCAAGCGCCAAGCCATCCGCCTTGACTACGATAGGCGCACCCTGCTTTTCGATATAGGCCTTGGCTTCCTCAAAATCTGAGAATGTGCCATAGGCTGCTGTCGGAACGCCGTATTTGACCATGATTTCCTTGGCAAAATCCTTAGACCACTCAAGTTCAGCCGCAGCCTTAGTCGGACCAAAAGCTTTGAGTCCTGCCGCATTAAAATCATCCACGATACCAGCAGCAAGGGCATCATCTGGACCGATAAAGGTCCAAGCAATATCGTTGGCTTTTGCAAACTCAATCAATTTAGAATGTTCGGAAATAGAGATATTCACTAATTCCAGACCATCCAGAGTCATCCCGTCATTTCCAGGAGCTACAAAGACTTTTTCAACGTCTTTTGATTCAAGCAACTTCTTAGCAATCGCATGTTCACGACCACCCGAACCGACAACAAGTAGTTTCATTTCTCAACCTCTTTTGCGAATTATTTACTAAAATTATACCACAAACGTTCGTTTTAATCTTGTTTTACTCCGCGTTTTTACGCAAAAAAAGGAAAGAAACTGTTTTCTTCCCTTTACCTTCTTAATGTCTAAAATGTCTCACGCCTGTAAAGACCATGGTCAAGCCATATTTATCCGCAGCTTCGATGGATTCTTGGTCACGGACAGAGCCACCTGGCTGGATGATAGCCTTGATACCTGCTTTGGCGATTTCTTCCACGTTATCCGCAAATGGGAAGAAGGCATCCGAAGCAAGCACAGCACCGTCAAGACGGTCTTTAGCTTGGTCAATAGCAATACGAACTGAAGCCACACGATTGGTTTGACCTGGGCCAATACCAAGTGTCATGTGATTATTAGTCACGATGATTCCATTTGATTTGACATACTTGATAGCTTTCCAAGCAAACTCAAGGGCAGTCGCTTCTGTCTCAGTTGGTTGGCGTTTGGTTACCACTTGCCAATCGGCTGGGCTTTCTTTGATCACGTCTTGGTTTTGAACGAGGAGTCCACCGACTACACCTGTGTATTCTGCTTCCACTTCGCTAGCCTCTTGAGCATCAAATGGCAAGGCAAGGATACGCAAGTTTTTCTTTTTGTTGGTCAAAATGGCTAGCGCTTCATCGGTATAGCTTGGTGCGATGATAATTTCAAGGAAAACACCGTGCATCTTCTCAGCAGTCGCAGCATCTACCTCACCGTTGAGAACGACAATTCCACCAAAGATAGACACTGGGTCAGACTCATAAGCGTAGTCCCAAGCAGTCTCAATGTCATCAGCCTGACCGATACCGCATGGATTCATATGCTTGAGAGCCACAACGGTTGGACGGTCTTTGAAGTCACGGATAATACGAATGGCAGCATCCGCATCACGGATATTGTTAAAAGATAATTCCTTCCCGTTGAGCTGTTTGGCTGAAGCAATCGAATAGTCTGTTGGCAAAGCTTTTTGGTAGAAATCCGCGTCTTGTTGAGGGTTCTCACCGTAACGCATAGCTTGTTTGAGGTCATAGGTCAAAGTGAGCTTTTCAGGTTTGCTTTCTCCGACTTGAGCTGTAAAATACTCTGCAATCAAGGCATCATAAGCCGCTGTATGACGGAAAACCTTGGCTGCCAAACGTTGACGCGTTTCGTAAGTCGTTTCACCATTGGCTGACAACTCGTCCAAAACCACTGTATAGTCAGCAGGGTCTACCACAACTGTCACGCTGGCATGATTCTTCGCTGCCGAGCGAAGCATAGATGGCCCACCAATATCAATGTTTTCAACTGCATCAGCGTAAGTCACATCTGGTTTGAGGATTGTTTCCTTAAATGGGTAAAGATTGACCACAACTAGGTCGATAAGCTCAATTTGGTTCTCCTTGGCTGCTTCCAAGTGACTATCCAAATCACGACGAGCGAGTAATCCACCGTGGATATTTGGGTGAAGGGTCTTGACACGACCGTCCATCATTTCTGGAAAACCAGTCACATCATCGATCGCAATGGTCTCCACCCCAGCATTGTCAAGGGCAACCTTTGTCCCACCTGTCGAGATAATCTCCCAACCAAGTTTTTTGAGTTCTTGGGCAAATTCAACAATGCCCGCTTTGTCTGAGACGCTGATTAAGGCGCGTTTAGTCATTATATTCCTCTTTCTTTAGGTCCAAGCGCATAGCGACTTCGTTATTTTCTTCTATAAATCCTGTTTCCTGAAAACCCAAACTAGTCAGCAGGTGCTTCATTTTTTCATTTCCAACCACATAATCTGCAATAATATGATTGCAAGCGATATCCATCTGAGCCTTTTTGATTAGAACTTCCAAGGCTTTTCGACCATGACCTCTTCCTTGGTACTGCTGACCAATCATTATCCGCCAGATAAAGTATTCCGCTTCATCCTTATCTATTTCCAACAGGAGAAAACCAACCACAAGCTCATTCCAATAAATTGCCATTGGAAACACATCCCCATTCTCTCTGTAGAGCCATGCGTCAGCTAAAGAGCGTACATTTGGAGACACGAAACGTGCTCGTTCATCAGCTTCAGATATTTTCAAATCCAGCACTGCCTGAAAACTGCTCTCATCTACTAATTTTATCTCAATCATTTTTTCTCCTAGCAATATTGCAAAATCAAAACTTGATTTACTTCTTATCTTCTACCCACCCCTAAACTCTCCAACACTTGAGGATAGAGCTGATACTCGGTGGCATGAATACGTTCTTCAAAGCTGGCTATGGTATCATCAGCCAGCCGTGGCACACGTACTTGTTTGATGATCTTACCAGTGTCCACACCAGAATCCACCCAGTGAATGGTCACGCCGCTCTCAGCAACGCCTGCAGTCCAAGCATCCTCAATCCCATGAGCTCCTGGAAACTCTGGCAGGTAGGCTGGATGAATGTTGATAATCCGACCTTCATAAGCCGCCAATAAGGTTGGCCCAACGATTTTCATGTAGCCTGCTAGACAAACCAAGTCAATCTGGTGTTCTTCCAAGAGTTCGACAAGGGCCGCTTCGTAGTCTACCTTGCTCTCAAACTCCTTGAGTTCAAAAGCATAGGACAGAACGCCGAGCTTGTCTGCACGCTCCAGCACATAGGCGTCACGATGGTCTGAAAAGACAAACTCAACCGGAAATTCTTCGGCAATCACCTGAAAATTCGAGCCATTACCAGAGGCAAAAACCGCTATTTTTTTCATTTGATGATGACACTTTCGTTTTCTTTCTTGACGATGCGACCAATTTCATAGACTGGTTCATCCAACAATTCCTTGACACGACTTACATTTTCAGGGCTAACTGCTAGCATAAGTCCCACACCCATATTGAAGATTTCAAACATTTCTTCGTGTTTGATTTTACCATATTTTTCAAGAGCTTTGAAGATTGGAAGCACGGGAACCTTGTCTTCTTCAATCTCAGCAGCCAAGTCAGCTGCAAACATACGAGGGACATTCTCAATAAAGCCACCACCAGTGATGTGGGCAATGCCGTTGACCAACTCTTCTTTGATGAGCGGCAAGACAGCCTTGACATAGATACGAGTCGGCTCAAGAAGGACTTCTTTGAGTTGCTTGCCTTCCAATTCTGGCAAGACTTCCTCACCTGTATAGTCCGCAAAGACACGACGGACGAGTGAGTAACCATTGGAGTGAATCCCACTTGAAGCAAGTCCGAGCAGAATATCTCCCTCTGCCACCTTTGAGCCGTCAATAATTTGAGATTTTTCAGCCACCCCGACCGCAAAACCAGCCAAGTCATAGTCATCTTCGCCGTACATGCCCGGCATTTCAGCTGTTTCCCCACCGATGAGGGCAGCGCCTGCCTGCACACAACCTTCTGCCACACCAGCAACCACTTGTTCTAGCTTAGCTGGTTCATTCTTCCCTGTCGCCACATAGTCGAGGAAATAGAGAGGCTCCGCACCTGCAGCGATGATATCATTGACACACATGGCCACACAGTCCTGCCCAATCGTGTCATGCTTGTCGTACTTGATAGCCAACATGAGCTTGGTTCCGACACCATCAGTTCCTGAAATCAAGACGGGTTCTTTAACCCCAGTCTTTGAAAGGTCAAACATACCACCAAAGCCACCCAGAGCTCCCATGACACCTTCACGCTCCGTACGAGCCACGTGCTTTTTAATCCGTTCAACAACTTCATAACCCGCTTCAACATCCACACCAGATTGAGCGTACGCATTTTTATTTGCCATTTTTATGTTCCTTTTCTTTGAGAAAGATTGTGACGTATTTTTAGATAAACAATTATTTTATCTAATACTCAATGAAAATCAAAGAGCAAACTAGGAAGCTAGCCGCAGGCTGTACTTGGGTACGGCAAGGTGAAGCTGACGTGGTTTGAATTTGATTTTCGAAGAGTATAAAAATACTAGTCAGGGTTCTAGCTTTGTCCCACAGGAGAAAGCGTCTACTGACAAATGCTTTAGCTTTTAGTCAGTAGTGAGACGTGGAGCATAAGCATTTTTATTTGTCATTTTTATATTCCTTTTCTTTAATGGAGGATCTATTGTCTATTTGTAAAAACTGGTCTTTTCTTCCAAACTTCTACGATAGTCTTCTTCGTAGTCGTAGAGAGGTGTTGGATAGTCACCATCAAAATAAGCGACACAGAGACCGCCATTTGGCGCATCCGTTTCAATCCCAATTGACTCAATCAAGCCCTCAACAGAAAGATAAGTCAGACTGTCCGCACCAATGATTTGACGCGTTTCTTCAACCGTATGATTGGCCGCAATCAGCTCCTGACGGGTTTGGATATCAATCCCGTAGAAACATGGATAAGCTAGCGCTGGACTACCAATAGCAACGTGAACCTCAGTCGCACCCGCTTCTTTCAAGAGTTGAACAATCCGACGAGAGGTTGTTCCACGTACAATAGAGTCATCAATCATAACCACACGCTTGCCTTTTACAACGCCTGAAACAGCAGAGAGTTTCATCCGCACCCCTTGCTCCCGCAATTCTTGAGTCGGTTGGATAAAGGTGCGTTGGGTGTATTGATTCTTGATGAGGCCCATTTCATTTGGTAGCCCGGACTCTTCCGCAAATCCCATAGCCGCGCTGAGGGAAGAATTGGGCACACCGACCACGATATCCGCCTCATGCTTGAATTCACGCGCCAATTGGGCACCCATACGTTTACGTGCCGTATGAACATTGACACCATGAATGTTAGAATCAGGGCGAGCAAAATAAATATACTCCATAGAACAGATTGCTAACTGAGTATCATCCGTATAGCTATCATACTGGATTCCCTTGTCATCAATGATCACAATCTCACCTGGCTTCAAATCACGAATCCACTCGGCACCAATAACCTCAAAAGCACAAGTTTCAGAGGAAACAACCACCGCTCCGTTGGCCATTTTCCCGATAGAAAGGGGACGGAAACCATTTGGGTCAAGAGCCGCAATCAACTTGTCTTCAAACAGCAAGATATAGGCAAAACCACCTTTGACAAGGCTGAGCGCTTCCTTGATTTTGCCCATCAGGCTAGGATTATGACTGCGACGAATGAGATGAGCCAAGATTTCCGAGTCCGAAGTCGCGCTGAAAATCGCGCCTCTTTGTTCCAGTTCTTTCTTGAGAGAGGCTGCATTGGTCAGATTTCCATTATGAGCCAAGCCAAACTGCATATCGTGAAAACGGAAGAGGAAAGGCTGGATATTATCTACAGAAGCTTCGCCAGCAGTCGCGTAACGCACATGCCCAATCGCACCAGTTCCTGTCAATTTATCTAAGTTAGCCGGATTTCTGAAGACTTCTGATAGAAGACCCATATCGCGATGGCGCTTCAGTTGTCCTTGATCATTGGAGAGAATTCCTGCCCCCTCCTGACCACGGTGTTGAAGACTGTGAAGACCAAAATAGGTCAACTTAGCAGCATCTGGATGTCCCCAGATACCGAAAACACCACATTCTTCATTAAGAGATTTTACTTCGTATGTCATTTTATATACCTAATTTTTATTTGTGTAGCACCAAGAGCTAAATCTACATGACTTTTACATTACTGATACTATCTATTAGAAAATCTGTAAGTCTTATTTTCCAGTAAAGTATTTAACCGCCGACGCGAACAGGTGCTGGTCTTTATTTCCTGGGATGTTTTGGAAAAGACCTTCCTCATAACGTTCTGAGTGGCCCATCTTACCGATGATTTGACCATTCTTGCTGGTAATTCCTTCGATGGCATGGACAGAACCATTCGGATTGTACTTAGAGTCCATACTTGGTTTGCCGTCAAAGTCAACGTATTGGCTAAAGATTTGACCATTGTCACGGAGTTCAGCGAATTCCTCAGCCGTCACGACAAACTTCCCTTCACCGTGCGAAACAGGAATAGCGTGGATATCGCCCACTTCTACTCCAGCCAACCATGGCGAGTTGGTATTGGCAATCCGAGTTTCCACCATCTTGGCCACGTGCTGGTTGGCATCATTGTAGAAGAGGGTTGGACTAGTACTGCTGGCATCTTCGAAGTTCCCGTATGGAAGAAGACCTGATTTGACCAAGGCCTGGAATCCATTACAGATACCGATAATCAAACCACCACGGGCGATAAAGCTATCAATAGCTGCACGCACTTTTTCATTAAGAAGGATATTGACAATAAACTTAGCTGAGCCATCTGGTTCGTCCGCAGCTGAGAAACCACCTGCAAAGAAGAGGATGTTAGCCTTGCCGATGTTGTCAACCATAGTTTCAACTGACTTGACAATAGCTTCTTCATTGAGTGTCACGAATGGCACCAAGTTAACCTCTGCGCCTTCTTTTTCAAATGCCTTGGCTGAGTCATATTCTGAGTTGGTTCCTGGGAAGACTGGGATATAGACCACCGGTTTTTCAACTTTTTCTTTAGCTTTAATCACAACATCTGATGCCACAGCTGGTACTTCAGCTAGTTCTTTCGCTTGGGCAAATTCTGTTGGGTAAACTTCTTCCAGTTTTCCTTGGAAGGCACTGTCAAGTTTGTGTCCATCTAGCTTCACACCGTTGACAAGGAGTGTAAAGTCTGCTTTCGTTTGACCGATTCTCTCTACTCCAGCAATTTCTTCAGGAGATGTAAAGACAAATCCACCCAATTGAGCTGTCAAAGCCGTTTCAAGTTCAGGCAAGGTTACTTCTGCACCGATATGATTTCCAAAAGTAGCAAGTGCCAAACTTTCAACCACACCACCATATTTGACAGCTGATGCAGAAATCACTTTGTGACCAGCTTGGATGTCTTCAAACTGAGCAAAGTTAGACTTAATCAAGTCAAAATCAATTTCTGCAGAGAGGGCTTGACCTGGGATGTAGTAGATATTTTCACCAGCAGTTTTGAACTCTGGAGAGAGGACCTTACGGCTATCTGCCGTCGTCACCCCAAAAGCGACCAAGGTTGGTGGCACTGTCAATTCTTCAAAAGTACCAGACATAGAGTCCTTACCACCGATAGATGGCAAACCAAGCTGAATTTGTGCCTCGATAGAGCCTAGGAGAGCTGCTACTGGCTGACCAAAACTCTCAGCTTGTTTGTCCATGCGCTCGAAGTACTCTTGGTAAGAGAAGCGAGCCTTAGACCAGTTGGCACCAGCAGCAACCAAACGAGCAGTCGCTTCAATAACCGCATAGGCAGCACCGTGGTATGGAGACCATTCTGCTACATATGGGTTGAAACCTTGAGCCATGACTGACGCAGTATGAGTCACACCGTGTTGAACTGGCAATTTTTGCACAGATGCCTCAGTTGGTGTGAGTTGGTAACGACCACCAAGTGGGTGATTAACCGTTGAACGACCAACAGAGCAATCAAAGATAGTCTGTAATCCTTTTTGACTCGCATGATTCAAATCAGATAGAACCGTAAGGGTATCTGCTTCAAGTGTGTCAGCAGATGTTTGACGTTCTTCTGGGAGTGTGACATCCTTGTCCACAACTTTGGCATCGACGACCACGCGCACACCATTGGTATCAAGGAAACGACGTTCCAAGTCCACGATTGTCTCACCATTCCAGTTCATAACCAGATTTGGTTTTTCAGTCACTGTCGCCACCACAACAGCATCAATATTCTCTTTGTTACATTCCGCAACGAAGGCATCTACATCCTCAGGACGAACCACGACTGCCATCCGTTCTTGAGATTCAGAGATGGCAATTTCGGTACCATTCAAGCCCTGGTATTTAAGAGGCACCTTGTTGAGGTCAATTTCAAGACCGTCTGCCAATTCACCGATGGCTACACAGACACCACCTGCTCCAAAGTCATTGGACTTCTTGATAAGACGAGTGACATCGCCATTACGGAAAAGGCGCTGAATCTTGCGTTCTTCGATGGCATTCCCTTTTTGAACCTCAGCACCGGCAGTTTCCACGGACTCAACTGTTTGAACCTTAGAAGACCCTGTCGCACCACCGACACCATCACGCCCAGTCTTACCACCTAGCAAGATAATCACGTCACCTGCTTCTGGTTTTTCACGGACTACATTGCCCTTGGGAGCAGCACCAACAACGGCACCTAGCTCCATACGTTTAGCTACAAAGCCTGGGTGGAAATACTCACGAACGTAGGTCGTCGCAAGCCCAATTTGGTTACCGTATGAAGAATAACCATGAGCCGCTGTCTTAGAAATGACCTGTTGTGGCAATTTCCCAGCGCGAGTTTCTGAAATCGGTGCTGTAATATCACCAGCACCTGAGATCCGCATGGCTTGGTAAACATATGAGCGACCTGACAATGGGTCACGAATGGCTCCACCGATACAGGTAGCAGCCCCACCAAATGGCTCAATTTCCGTTGGGTGGTTGTGAGTTTCATTCTTGAACATGAGGAGCCATGGCTCTTTCACACCATCAATATCCACTTCGATTTCTACTGAGCAAGCATTGATTTCGTCTGACACTTCCATATCATCCAAACGTCCATTAGCACGCTCATAACGACCGAAAATAGTCGCCATATCCATCAAGGTTTGAGGTTTTTCAGAACGCCCCAACTCATCACGCATGGCAATATACTTGTCATAGGTTGACTGCAATTGCTTTTGAAATTTAGAAGCTGAAAAGTCGATGTGTTTCAACTCTGTCTCAAAAGTTGTGTGACGGCAGTGGTCAGACCAGTAAGTATCCAAAACCTTGAGCTCTGTCTCAGTTGGCACGCGCCCGATTGACTTGAAATATTCTTGGATAAAGAGCAAATCATCCACTTCCATGGCCATGCCCTGCTCGGTCTTGTAGAGGGCAAAGTCTTCTGCTGTATAGCTTTCAAAGAAAGTCAATTTAGGAATGGTCTTGTCTGACTCAGAAAATTCCTGCTTGGCAATCCCTGTCGTGATGTCCTTAAAACGAGAATCAACTGGGTTGAGCAGATAGTTCTTGACCGCCTCTAACTCCGTCGCATCAATATCTTTATTGACCAAATAAAGTTGAGCAGTATTAACCGTTACATCACTCGAACTTCCCAGCAAAAGCAAGGCTTCCTGTGAAGAAGCCGCACGTTGATCAAATTGACCAGGCAGGCTTTCAATGGCAAAGAAAGCATAGTTGGCAAGATCTGCTTGCACAACTGATTCATCCAAGACATGGTCGGTCACCTGCTCAGAGAAAATGTGTTTTTCCGCACGCGCAAACAAATCCTCAGCCAAGTTAAAGACATCATACACTTGCACAATACGAATACTTTTCAAAGTTGACAATCCCAAATTATGCTGGAGTTCTCTAACTAAACTCTCTGACTTGACCTGAAAATCAGCCTTTTTCTCAACAAAAATACGTTTATCCATCAATCCTTATTCCTTTATTTCAGCTCTTGCAATGTTCCCAAATGACCTTGAGAATCTTGCAAACAGATTATTTCAAACCCTGTAACTTTTCCCAGACAACTTCGTAAACGCCGGTTAGTTCTCCCAATCCTCTACGGAGTGAAAAGGTCTGGGGGACCTTTTCAGCCTGAGTCCTTTTAGTTGAGAGACGAAGGTTTTCCGTTGCAAACAGATTATTTCAAACCTTGCAGCTTCTCCCAAACAACTTCATAAACATCGGTTAATTCACCTAGTCCCCTACGGAAAACATCCTTATCCATGTGGTTGCCATCTGCATCCCACAAACGGCAATTATCTGGTGAAAATTCGTCTGCCAAGATAATCTTTCCATCCTTATCGAAACCGAACTCTAGCTTAAAGTCAATCAATTTAAGCCCAATCTCAGCAAACCAGACTTTCAAAAGTTCATTGATTCGACGAGTTTCTTCCTTCAAGTAGGAAATCTGCTGGTCATCCGCAATCTGTAGGAATTTCACATGTTCGTCATTGATAAACGGGTCATCCAAATCATCATTTTTGTAGTAAAATTCGACAATCGGAGTCTCAAATGCGATTCCTTCGTCTACACCAAAACGTTTTGAAAAGGAACCAGCAGTATAGTTGCGGAGCACGACTTCCAAAGGAATAATCTTAACCTTTTTATTGAGTTGTTCCGTGTCTGAAAGTTTCTCCACAAAGTGAGTCGCCACACCAGCCGCATTTAATTTCTCAAAAATAAAAGATGAAATCTGATTATTCAACACTCCCTTACCTGCAATCTGCTCCTTCTTGACACCATTGAAAGCAGTCGCCTGGTCCTTGTAAGTTGAAATAATAAGATTTTCATCCTCAGTTGTATAGATATCTTTAGCTTTTCCCGAATAGATCAATTGTTTTGACATTTTAAAGTTCGCCTTTCGTATTACTTGAGCACATTCTACCATAAAAAACCTAAAATTACAAGAATTTAACCGAATAAATAACG
Organism: Streptococcus mitis; assembly: GCF_023110375.1. Classification (GTDB taxonomy): domain Bacteria; phylum Bacillota; class Bacilli; order Lactobacillales; family Streptococcaceae; genus Streptococcus; species Streptococcus mitis_CI. Next base: position 32,783 of record NZ_JALDVV010000015.1, read on the forward strand.
TAGTGTCCTCAAAAATCATACAGAAAAAAACTGCAAGAAAAAGATTTCTCACAGTTTTAAAATAATTTAACGCTAAAAAAACGAACATTACTCTTTGCTCAAAAATTGATCCAAATAATAACGTAGGTAACTTTTCTTGCCCGTAATCATCTGTAGACGGCCTTCCACCCCATATCGAAGTTTTTCAGCCTGCTCCGAAGTTAGATTAGTCTCCGCCTCGATTTTAAAGAAATTCCCTTTCTCAGTCTTAGTAGCTGTCGCATCAATACTTGTAATAGTAGAATCTAGGAAAAGTTGATTCTTGACATCATGAGTCGTCGTATAGCGAACAGAATCACCGACCTTAATCCTTGCTACATCCTTTGAACTGAGATAAGCTGTAAGTTTGGCTTTCCCTTCTTTTTCCAAGGATGGATAGAGTTGGGCTAGTAGGGTACCTTCTGCAACCATGGTAGAATCACTGGTCTCAGGATTAAGATGAAGCACCCCATCCTCACTCGCCGTAATTTTCCCCTTGTCTAAAAGATTTCCCTGTACCTTCCTACCCGATTCTGCCTCCAAAATTTTCTGGTCTAGAAGGGTCAATTCCTGACTAACTTTTGCTAAGTGTTGGGATTTGAGAGACTCCAATTGACTGCTTAAGCCTGACGCGTAGGCTTGCTGGGTACCTGAACCTGCATACTGAACACGGTAAGTAGCAAGACTGGATTCTAACTGAGAGAGCTGTGCTTCAACTTGCGCAACTGCTTGTGCCTTAGATTGCGGATTTTCCTCGCCCTGAGACTTGTAGGACTGGTAGAGAGAGTAGGCTAGATTCTGACTGTCCAAGGAAGCACCTGTTTCAATAGCTGACTTAGCTGTCTGGTAATCGCGAATTTTAGCCTCTGTTTGGCTGATGAGGTTGCTGATTTCGGCTTGGGTTTGGCTAGCTGCTGCATTCTGGGACGCGATGGTCTCATTTTGTTGCGATGTACTAGCCCTAAGACTGCCTGCTTGGCTGAGGTAGTCGCGAAAGGTGGCTTGGTAGCCAAATTTATCCTCCTCTGGAAAGTGGTTCTCCCCTTCTTGCAGGCTCTTTTGCAAATACTCCAATTGCTTTTTTTGATCCTTAAGCATGTCCAACTGACTGGCATAAGACTCCGCTTGGACACCCTCTGCCCCTTCCTGATATTGAACCAGAAGCTCCCCCTTCTTAACCAGCTTATTTTCTTCCAGATGATTGACAAGCATACGATTGTTGCTAGTTGACTGGATATTTGCAAGGATTCGACTAGGCTCGACAGTAGCCCTAGTAGACAAACTCATCTCCTTCTCTGCCAACGTTGCAAAGCCAAGCAAAAACACAACTAGAAGCGACATGGGGACAATCACCCGACTGGAAAAATTATGGTAACGACGATTATAAAACTCTGCACTTTCTAAAAATTCTGGTTTCATCCTCTCCTCTTTCTAGCTATTCACCAAATGGGCATAAAAGCCACCCTGTGCAAGCAAATCAGCATGCTTTCCTTCTTCGACAATCTTGCCCTGATCCAAGACAACAACCTTCTCTGTCCGCTCAGCAATGGTCAAGCGGTGAGCAATGAAAATCAAGGTCTTGTCCAAAGCCATGAGATTATCAACAATTCGCTTCTCTGTCAAAATATCTAAACTGCTGGTCGCCTCATCCAAAATCAAGACAGGTGCATCTGTCAAGAGAGCACGCGCCAAAGCAATTCTCTGACGTTGGCCACCTGAAATCCCTGCCCCATCCGAAGTCAATTCTGTCTGGTAATTCAGTGGCATGCGCTCGATATCCTCTCGAATCTCTGCCAATTCGACTGCCCGTAAAATATCCTCCTGAGTCGTCCCCTCCTTGGCTCCTAAAAGAAGATTCTCCAAAATCGTTCCGTTAAAGACATAGGGCTGTTGAGGCAGATAGTTGATGTACTGGCGCAAGGCCTTTTTATCAATCTGATTGAGATTGACACCACCCAGACTAATTTCTCCCTGACTTGGGTCGTAAAAATTAACCATCATCTTGGCCAAGGTCGTCTTACCTGACCCTGAAATCCCCACAAAAGCCACCTTAGAACCCTGTGGAATGGTCAAATTGATATCTGATAAGACGTCTCGACCATAGCCATACTTGTAATGAACCTGCTTGAAGGACATCTCTCCCTTCATCAAACTCAAATCCTCAACCGTTTTCTTCTCCTCGAACTCAGAAGCTACTAGATAAACCTCATTCAGACGGTTATTGGCAACCTGAGCTGTCTGAAGCTTGGTTTGCAGGTTGATGATATTTTCCAAAGGATTTGTAAAATAAACAAGCAAGGTATTATAGGTAATCAACTGCCCCAAACTCATCTTGCCATCCATGACCAAAACAGCCCCCATCCAGAGAATACCGACATTGAGCAAGAGATGGGCAACTTTTTTCAGAGCCTTTTGCTGACTCTCTGCCCGACTATAGGTAAAGGATTTCTTCAGATAATCCACAAATTCCTTGTCAATCTTTTGGTAACGCTGACTTTCACTGGTCAAGGACTTGATAGTCTCAATACCGTTGATATCCTCGATGATAGAAGAAGACAGAACCGCATTGGCTTCCATGGTATCCCGATTCATCTTTTCAAACGGCTTCATAAAGGCAAAGATAATCACTGTGTAGATAGGAAGCGCCAATAAGGTCATGAAAAAGAGATTGGTATTTTGTGAAAATAAAACAAGGGAAATAATGACGACCGTTGACACGTCCAAGAAAATCGAAAGAATGGTTGAAGCCAGCGCATCGATGATACTGTTAGCATCTGTAAAACGAGACACGATTTCCCCTGTCCTGCGTGTCGCAAAAAAGGACATAGGCAGGTGAAAAACATGCTTGATATAGGACAAAATCACATCAATCGACAAGCGTTGCCCCAAAACAAGTAAGAGATACTCCTGAGCGTAAGACAAGATCTGCTGAAGAATATAAACAATCACCAAACCAATAGAAATAATCCCCAACGTCGAACGCATCTGATCTGGCACATAGGTATCAATTATAGACTGCAGATAATAAGAACCCACAATGTTAATCAAGGTTACCAAGAGTGTTGCCAAAACGATATTAGCGATCAAGCCACGCTGTTTCACTAATATAGGGATAAAAGAGAGCAGACCATTCTTTTGATCCTTATGAGGCTTGTAGTCTGGACTCGGTGCCATAAAAAGAGTCACTCCTGTCCATTCTTCCGCAAAACGCTCACGTGGCAGTTTAGTCAACTTCACCCCGGGATCTGGATCGGCAATATGAATGCTGTCCTTATCCTGCCCAGTCACCACATAGTAGTGGAGCAATTTCCCTTCCTTAAGTACATGAGCAACAAAAGGAAAGGTCAAATCTGGCAAGTCAAAGAGCGTCATATCTGCCCTAATAGCTCGCGTCTCAAAGCCAATCTCCTCTGCCACCTTGACCAAGCCCAAGGCCGTCGTCCCATCCATGGTCGTCTTTGCCAATTCTCGTAAGTGAGCCAAAGAATAATAGCTACCATAGTAGCCAAAAACCATGGCTAATGAAGCTACACCGCAGTCCATCTGATCCACCTGCGGACGATAGTGACGTTTCCCAAATTTCATATTCATCTCCTTTTTTCTAAACTCATCTGATAATACCTATCTTACCCCAATCCCCAAACAAAAACTTGACTTCCTTCCCAAATGCGCCTATCTCCCTCCCAACTGCACTTTTGGGATAAAAAAATAGGCAGAACAAATGTCCTGCCTACTAAAAATATGGTATGAAAGGAAAGTGATTTTTTACTGACACCCTAGGCAAGCTTGGAACAAATAAATCATTGGTAGTAACATTGTGACATCCTATTTATTACTTCAATTTCTAATGTCCCTGCTATTTCTAAGCCACCTCTGGTATGATCTATTCATAGTCAGAATAGATAACACCGTTCTAAATTACGATTCATAGTTACTCCTTTTAAACTCCATTGTGATGCATCCTTAGATTCTACCCCAGCCATTTTTCAGCGAAGGCTAACAAGTCATTCTTAACTGTTCACCCTACTTGCTTTTTATTGGCCTTATATCCTAGATAAAAGAGCCCAAATAAAACAGGGTAAATTTCTAGATAAAATAGGGTATTGATCGGATTTTTCAAAATCAAATACGTTGCGATGTAGATTATGAGCGATACGATAAAATAACCCTCAGCGAAGCCTAATAAAAATGTTTTCAAGCTAGACTCCTATTTACCTGACAAGAATGGCGGAAAAACGCTACCATTCTCATTCACAAAATCCTTTTGATTCATGTTCTTCATTTATAGTTTTGATTATTTTTTGACAAATCTTTGCGAAAAATACCAAAATATCCTGCGAAAAGCAAACCAACTAAAGTCCATTGCCAATTAAAGGATACTAACGAACCTGTACGAATCACATGAAGCGCGACATTAAGAGTTATTCCCAACAAAGGACATATCGTGGCTAATTTAGGTAACAATGTATTGAGATTAAGATTGCGACTGTTCATTATCTAACGCCCACGACGAGCCAAATCTGAACCAAATGTGTAACCAGCCCCAAATGCGCCAAATGCAATAGCACTTAGGCCAAATATAATCGAAATAGGTTCAATTCCTCCTTCAATTACTTGCAAATCTTTCTCATCAACTACTTGAAATTTATCCATTCTTTTCTCCTTTACTTCTATATAATAAAATGAATACCATTAAAAACAATGAAATTGTTGGTATATTAAAATCATCAAACCATGTAGGTAAGGGTAGCTTATTCACATCAGCTACCAACCTGATAATTGTATAAGATATTGAACTAAGTAATACCATAAGCTCAGGCCAAATCTTCAGCATTAATTTAACAAATCTCATATATAAATCCAAAATTATGGTCGATTAGCATAATATCCTGCAGCTATGCCTGCACCTGCTGAAGCTGTAGCAAGCGCAGCTACACCTCCAATTAATTTCCAACTAATAACTACACCACCAATAATAATTGGTGCAATTCCTCCATCCACATTCATCAACTCTTCTTCTGTAAGAGCTACAAAGTTCTGTTCCATTTTGTCAAAATTTGTCATCCTTTTCTCCTCTTGTTCTATTTTTTCTAAATCTTATCTTCTAAAAAATGGGGTTCCAATAAATACACTACGTAACAATAGACCTGTAATTAGACCCCCTTGATAACTTTCCTTGCTACCACCCACCAGCAAAGCTAAGTCGCTTTCCTTTAGTACTTCAATAGTATACTCGTTAGTCATTTCATTCATCGCTTATCCTCCTAAAAACCTAAACCTCTACGAAATCCAATGTACCAATCTGCAAGGGTCTTCGTCCAATTTTCTCCACCTTGAATATCGGTCAATTCTTCCGACGTTAGCTCAACAAATCCATAGTAATGTTCTTTCATTATTTTATTCCTTTCTTTTTCTTCTCACTTATTTATTCGAAAAATAATCCGAAAATACACAACTAAATTAAATTTTATTTAAAAAATAACTCAGTGAACCATGGGTAGAACATTGATATAAACATGAACTAGGCTCCTTTCCTTTTTCCTCTTACCTATCTATTCGAAAAAGAAGTCAAAAAAATAAGAATATCAGAAAATTTTCCGACATTCTTATTGATAAACTCATCCAAGTCTAACAGATATTAGACATTGAGATGTTTTTTAAGGGTTCTTCTGGCTGTTCGTGATACGGGGAAGTGCAAGCCTTCTAACAAGGTCACTTCTGTGGCAGTCATCTCCTCAATAGCCTGTAAACTGACCAACGTATTGCGATTGGCATAGACAAAGTAATCTTTTTCAGCCTTAGCAGCGATATCCTTGAGACTGCCGTAAATGGTCTTGATAGAATGATTGGCATAATAGACCTTGATACGATGGGATTCCACTGAAGTTTCAAAGGCTAAAATCTCATGGTAAGGCAGAGTAAAACCCCGTCTTCCCTCAAAACTATAGGTGAAGAGACACATATTTTCCCTCTTATCCACTGCTAATACATAGTCCAAACAGCGCTCCAGCTGATAACGGTAATCCTCCTCAGACTGATCCTTGGAAATAAAATCCAAGGCAGACAAGTGGTAGCTAAAAGCTAGAGGCAAGGCCTCCGAGTGCGTAGACACAAAGACAATGCTTGTAAAAGGATCCTGCTCCCGAACCTGTTGAGCAACCTGAAAGCCCCGTTCACGCTCTCCATCAATCTCTAAATCCAATAAATAGAGCTGGTAATTGTCAAAATACTGAGAATACTTTTCAACATCTCCATAGTTTTTGGCAATATCAATCTCCAATCTTAAATTACGAGAGCGACCGATATCTAGTAAAGTCTGCTCTATCCGTCCCTGCTGGACTCTATCGTCTTCCAAAACTAAAATTCTCATTCCTCTCCCCCTCGTTTCTCATTCTTAAATGGCAATTCTAAATCTTGTCTAAAGGTCGTCTCTCCTAGTTGGGTATCTAAGTTTAAATCATAATGAAAAACCATATCCTCCAAGGTCGCTAAGCCCAGTCCACTGTGGCTTCCCTTGGTCGAATAACCCTTTTGACTGAGAATGCTGGGATTCAGTTCTTCTTTCTTACGAGTGTTTTCAATGATAAAACGAACACTCCTATCACCTGCCAACAAAGCAACCCGAATCTGCGGATTTTCAGCCTCACTGGCTGCCTCTAAGGCATTTGTAGTGAGGATAGAGAGGATACGGATAGCCTCCAACATCGGCAATGTCAGCTCTTCAACAACCCCCACCGTCTCCAAACTAAAATGAATTCCCTGCTTATCTGCCACAATCATGGCTTTGGCCAAGGTATTACGAATGGCTATGTCATGAATATTGTGAAGATTAAAGGCTGTGTAATCTGCCTTTCTCAGCTTTTCATTTGTCTTTAGAAAAACATCTTGATAAATGGTAGACACCTCAGCCATGTCTTGATTGGCTATGGCAGGCTCCATGCTGGCGACAATTCCTGCAAAATCATGACGGAAACCTCGAACTTCATCATAGAGATGACCTAGCTTATCCACTATTCCTTGCAAGGAACGATTTTCATCTTCCTGTCTCTGAATGGTTTGCTCATCACGATAAACCTGCTCCAAATGCTTGATGTAAAAGAGCCAAGAGAAAAAGAGAATGAAAATCAGGAGAGAAATGGTCGTGTCAAAACGAACATAGAAAGGATTACATCCTCCAGACATGATGGATGAAAACAGTCTGAAACCAAACAATAAGGATAAGATCCACATACTTTTCGTCACTAACGATTGAAATTTATCTAAAAATAATATATTGAGATCAATTCCCCATCGTCTTAAAATGACAACAGACAAAAACAACGAAATCAAACTAAATACAGAATTAAATCCACTATGCAAGAAATCAGATAGTTCAGAGTAGTCAAATATCAATCGTATTATAAATGTCAAAATCAAATATCGAATACTTTGATAAAACATAAATAGATAAAGGGCAAGAAAGAGAGCTTCCTTCTTCTTTTTCTTTAACACAATCCAAAATATTATATAAAAGAATAATAAATTGCCAACATGCAAGAAACTCGGAAAAACGAAGGTAGCAAATAGCTGAAAAACTACCCAAAGAAATATAGAGCGTTTGTCATAAAATGCTTTAGAGAGTTGACTACCTAGATAAATCGGAGGAGCTAAAATATTGATTAAAATCAATATAAACACTAAAAATTCAAGTAATATAATCATAAATCTGTTTAGTTAACACATTTTAATCAAAATACTATCTTGGCTCTGGGAGTAGATGTAGCCAATGGTAAATATCTTCAAAAATCCCTCCACCATTCACTTCCTCCAATACCTCTGGGGTTAACTCTTCAAATTGCTCCAATTCTACAAATATATTTTTCATTTCCATGACAGACTCCTTTTCATTATTTTATAGATAACTCTATCCCCTGCTCCATCTACAAAAGGCTTTAGTTTCCTTTTAAAATACAAGAAATCTAAAGCCTCCTGAAAATGGTATATTGGTTAGAGTGTTAACAATTAGTTGTGAAGATATTATTTTTATTTAACCACGACCACTTTATAATATTCGTTTGAGTGTGGAGATTCAATTTTAATTTTTTCACCATATAAACCATCAATTTCTTTATCAAGGAAATTTGAAACTCCTGATGGCAAGCGTTTCATCTTAAGAATTTCACCAGATTGATCCGCATAGGCTAGGATATGATGGTGTGTAGTGGTTGCTCCATCATCAATTAATACAAAGTAACCTGTTTTGAGCTTACCTTGCTCATTTTCTAAATAGTATAGTTTATTGTTATTGATTGTAAAGTTAGTAGCTCCAAGACGAAGTCGTGCACCTGGATTTTCTAAATAGACATCATTGCCAACTTTTTTAATCTCTGAATAGGTTGTCATTGCTGGGATATTAACCACACGATGTCCATTTTCATCAAAGTAGTAACGATTTGGTAAGTTTTGGAAGTTCTGTACAACTGCCTTAGAATCAATTTCTTGTCCTTCATCTTTATTATCTACCAGAGCTAAGGTTGTATTTGAAACCTCATCCCCATATTTGTCGGAAAACTTCTTGAACTCTGGTCTGATATACCAAGCATTTTTTTCAATAATAACATCGTCACCTTTAGCATTTAGCAAATATTCTTGCCCATCTCCAAGTTTGACAATATCATGAATATTGTATCCAGAATCTTTTCTATTTGCTAGATAGCCATCCTTACCAATGACATAACTTTCCCCATCACTGGCTGGAACAGCTCTATCTGCGACCATTGCACCTGATTTTTCAAAGTAAGACCATTGACCATTTGCAGTTGCCCATCCTGTTGCCATAGCGCCACTGCCTTTTAGGTAGTACCAAGTAGACCCTTCTTTGTACCAACCTGTGCGCATAGCACCACTATCTGCTAGTGAGTACCATGTGTTACCTTCCTTGTACCAGCCAGTACGCATAGCGCCACTATCTGCTAGGGAATACCATGTATTTCCGTCTTTGAGCCAGCCTGTCTGCATTTTACCAGTGCCGTCGAAGTGATACCATGAGCCAGCATTTTGTACCCATTTATCCTTAGCTAGACTGCCATCTTGTGAAAGATTCCAGTCAGCACCATTTTTAACCCAAGTATCTGCAGCTTGTGCTTGGTTGATAGACAAAAGTAGAGCAGCACCTGCAAGCAAACCAAGTGTGAGTAGTTTAGATTTTTTCATAGCCATTTCCTCCTTTATTGAATAGCTATAGGAGGGTTTCCCCTCTTTATTTAGCTATATTCTAATACTTTTCATAATCAAAGTCAATAATATTGTGAAAGATTAGACAATATTACCAATATCTACGAATTGTATTTTGAGTAATACCGTATTGATCCATATAAGAAACATATTGACCTGGATATGGAGCATGAACTACCTTTCCACCACCAACATAAATACCTACATGGTCATTTGTCTCTTCACTATTATACAAAATCAAATCTCCAGCTTGTTGAGAACCATTACTTACATAACTTCCTCCTGTTGCTTGACCATAGGTCACTCTAGGAATACTAATATCGAACTTAGCATGAATAGCCATCGTAAATCCTGAGCAATCTACGCCACTATTCAAATCTGCCCCACCCCAAACATATGGGATTTTCCCTACAAATGTCTCGGCATATTCACCAAGTGCCTGTCCACGATTTTCTACCCATACACCACTGGCTCTAAAGAAGTATGGTGTACCATTCACACGTTGATAACCAGTGACCATAGCACCACTAGCAGATAAGTAGTAATAATTACCATCAGGTTGAATCCAAGTATTTTCTTTCATCCATCCTTGGTCATCAAAATAGTACCACTTGCCATCTAATTGTTCCCAATTTTTAGCATAACCACCTGAACCGTATTTAAACCACCATTTACCATTGGTTTGCATCCATGTTCCTTTCGGATCACGATATTGATTGAAAGCTTTCTTCTCTTGATTTCCCTCTGCTTGGGTTTCTTTATCTTCAAAACCAATCAATTTTACTTGATCAGCTTCTTCAGCTTTTATCTTGCCTTGATTAACTAATTGAGCAATCGCTTCTTTCTCACTTGCTGATGGGGAATCAGCATAGGCTACCGTAGTATTTGCTAGGAGAACGCCTCCTGCAAGAACTAACAAACTAGAATAAAGATATTTTTTCATCGTGAAAATCCTTTCTTTTTTCTCCTTTTTGGAGATTGATTTTTTCTGACTCTATTATATCCCTTATGTCTCCTCAGATTTCTACTGTCCCTAGAAAGACTAAATCTGTTCCTAAACGGTCACTTGAACCAAAGAAAAATTCCAAAGCAAATGCCTTGGAACTTCTTATCTTTATTTTGCTTGAATGATCTTAACCACATCTCCTACATTTTGGAGTTGGTCAATTTCCTCATCACTGATTTCGATGCTAAATTCATCTTCCAGTGTCAAGATAAACTCCATCAAGTCAACTGAGTCAGCATCCAAGTCGTCTTTCAGACTCAAGGATTCTGTCACGACAAAGTCCTCTCCCTGTCGCTCTTGGATAATGGTCACAATACGGTCAAAAATTTCTTTTTCTGTCATCTCTTTTATTCTCCTGAAAATTCACGCGCAGTCTGGGCAACTACGTCTGTTTCTAGCATGGTACGAATCTGGCGGATTGTACTATAAACAGCCTTGGCATCGCTTGAGCCATGAGTCTTGACAACCGGTGCCTTGACACCAAACAAGACTGCTCCACCAACATCTGAGTAGTTGAGCTGTTTTTTCAAACCTCTGAGGCTGTCCTTGAGAAGGAGGGCGCCTAGTTTCGCTCGAAGACCTCCACCTGTAATAGCGGTCTTGAGTAAGCCCATGATTCCCATAGCTGTTCCTTCAATGGATTTGAGCACAGCGTTTCCCGTGAAACCATCTGTCACAACAACATCTGCAACGCCATTCATCAAATCACGCGCTTCCACGTTTCCGATAAAGTTTAAACTTTCATCAGCTGCTAGTAATTCGTAGGTTTCCTTACGAAGCGGGTCGCCCTTACTACTCTCTGTTCCGTTATTGAGCAAGCCAACGCGTGGTTGCGCAATTCCACGAACATTTTTAGCATAGAAGGAACCTAGAACCGCGTATTGATGGAGGTGATGTGCTGTATTTTCCGCATTGGCACCGAGGTCCAGCATGTCAAACCCCTTCCCATCTACAGTCGGCAAAGTCGACATAAGCCCAGGACGATCGATGTTCTTGATACGACCCACGATGAAAAATCCTGCTGCTAGTAAAGCACCTGTATTCCCAGCTGAGAGAACAGCGTCTGCTTCTCCCTCTTTGACAGCCTTGGCCGCCAAGACCATACTGGCATTTTTCTTCTTCCGAATAGCTCTCGTAGGTTCATCGTCTGAATCAATCTTCTCATCCGTATGGATAATGCTGACGCGCTCTGTCGCTGTCAGATATTGCTTGATTTTAGCTTCATCTCCGTAGAGTTGAACCTCGATATCTGAAAAGTCAGCTAGGGCTTGATTGACACCCTCAACGATGGCCTGAGGTGCGTAATCGCCCCCCATGGCATCTACTGCGATTTTTTTCATTTCTTTTCCTCTTTTAGTAATTGTCCCCAGTCTGCTAGGGAATCAATAAATTTCTTTGATTTTAGGTGAATCCCAATGTACTCTTCGTAGAGTTGATCCATAAATTGGCGTAGCTCTTGCTTGATTTCGGGCTTGAGCGAAATGGTCTCCAAAGACTCAAAATCAATGGCTTGAAATTGATTGAGCAGATAGGGGATATTGGGATTGAGATGGCAACGTCTCTCATCCTCATGATAATGGTCTGGACAGAGGCAGGCTCCATATTTGAAAGAAAAGTCAAAAGCCTGACCGACCCGATGGCAAAAGACACACTCATTAAAATTGAGGCTGATTCCAAATCTGGTCAAGATTTGAATTTCAAAAATATTGGTCAAAACCTGATAATCCAAACCCTCTTCCATCAACTCCAAAGTCTTTTGCAAAAAAGCAAACAAGGGAGCATCCTGCTGATTATCCTGCAAACTAGCATCTGCAAGGGCAGCCACATAGGTCGCATAAGCCATAACAAAGAGATCACTATTAATCTTGGGAAAGGTCATCACCTCATGGTAGTCTTCGATATAGCTGAGTCCATCATCATTAATTCGCAAGAGAAACCGAGCTAGTACCAAGGGCTGAATAACCGGAGCTAGTTTGGATTGACCAGCATGTTTAACGAAAAACATCCGCTTACCAGCCTGCTCTGTAAAAATCTTGACGAGCTTGTCATCCTCACGAAAATTGCGATTATAGAGCACCAAGCCTTGACTCGTGATAGACTGAATCATGCTTCTCTCATATACTCCTCAAGCCGTTTCATGGCTTCTGTGATAGTCTCCATGCTGGCTGCATAAGACAGGCGAACATAACCTTCTCCATAACGCCCAAAGGCCGCACCAGGGATAAAGGCAACAGCCTTCTTCTGAGCAAAATCCTTGAGAAAAGCAAAGGAGTCTTGATTGTAACCCGCTGGAATCTTAGCAAAGATATAGAAGGCACCGTCTGGTTTAATAATCTCAAAACCAAGAGCAGTCATTTTCTCGATAATATAATCTCGACGCTGAATGTATTCCTTCTTCATAGGTGCCGCATCGTTTTTACCAGCTGTCAAGGCTTCCACCGCAGCATGTTGAGCCATAGTATTTGCGGCAGTAACCAAGTACTGGTGACTCTTAATCAACTGAGCTGTAAAGGCTGCAGGAGCAAAAATCAGACCCAAACGCCAACCTGTCATGGCATGCGATTTAGATAGACCATTGATAATAATAGCCTGATCTCTCAACATGGTTCCCAGAGACACATGGGCTTCGCCTGTGTAGGTCAATTCTGAGTAAACCTCATCACAGACAACAAAAATCTCATACTTGCGTAAAACAGCTGCCAAGGCCTCCAATTGTTCCCGACTGTAGGTAATTCCTGTCGGATTGGCTGGATAGTTGAGAATAACCGCCTTGAGCTTGTCACCCTGCTCCAAAATGGCCTTCTCCAACATTTCAGGAGTCAAGACAAAACCATTTTCAGTTGTGTCAATCTCAACAATCTCTGCCCCAACTAGATTGACAATCGGTTCATAACCTGGATAGGCAGGAGCTGGCAAAAGTACCTTGTCTCCCTCTTCCAAAATAGCCGTCAAAGTAGCAGATAAAGCCTCTGTCGCCCCAATTGTAACCAAGATTTCATTTTCAGGATCATAGTCCAGTTGGTACTTTTCCTTAACAAAGTCACTGGCCGCCTTACGTAGAGTCAGCAGACCACTCATCCCTGTATAGTAGGATTGGTTCTGATCAATCGCTCGCTTGGCCGCCTCCTTGATATGATCTGGCGTTGTAAAATCAGGCTCCCCCAAGGTCAAACGCAAGACCCCAGGAATCTCCGAAATAGCCTGGTCAAATTGACGAATCAACGAAACTTGAATCTTATCTAACTGTTTATTAAAGCGCTTAGTTAAGTCCATAGATACCTCCTACTTTCAAAACGTATCTCTATTATACTACAAAAGCCCCCCGACCGCAAAAATACATGATAGAATAACGCTAGCATGACAAATTGAAGTATGTTAAAATGGATTTGTCGCAACTCCACTAACGAACTTAGTTTGGAGGTGAGTTTTTGCTAATCTTCGTTACAGTTATTCTAGCACCATTACTGATTACTATTACCGGTAATGTCATTTCTGAGTGGATAGTCAGAAAGTGGTTAGATAAGCGCGACAAAAAAATATAACCTGAGTTTAGTTTTAATGTAACTGGACAAAAAGAAATACCAGAGGTGGAGCTCTGGTATTTTTGTTTTTGCCAAGACTTCGTTACAGTTCTTGTAGGATTATTATTACATAATTAGCACTACTTGTCAAATAATTGTTAGCTCCACTTTCTATTTTACTTTTCCTCTCTACAGGTCTATAATGGTAACAGATTCTATTTGGAGGTTTTTATGTCATTTCTATCAAAAAATGGAGCAGGCATCTTGGCCTGCCTTCTCATTTCCATTCTATCTTGGTACTTAGGAGGATTCTTCCCTGTTATTGGTGCGCCTGTCTTTGCAATTTTCATAGGCATGCTTCTCCATCCCTTTCTCTCGTCTTATAAACAACTGGATGCAGGATTGACCTTTAGTTCCAAGAAATTACTCCAGTATGCCGTTATCTTGCTTGGTTTTGGTCTCAATATCTCGCAAGTCTTCGCAGTCGGACAATCTTCACTCCCTGTCATCCTGTCCACCATTTCAATAGCCTTGATTGTTGCCTATCTCTTCCAGCGCTTCTTTGCACTGGACACAAAACTGGCTACCTTGATTGGAGTAGGTTCTTCTATCTGTGGTGGCTCTGCCATTGCGGCGACAGCGCCTGTTATTCACGCCAAGGAAAAGGAAGTCGCCCAAGCCATCTCCGTTATCTTTTTCTTCAATGTCTTGGCTGCGCTCATCTTTCCAACCCTCGGCACCTGGCTTCATCTATCCAATGACGGCTTCGCCCTCTTTGCAGGAACTGCAGTCAATGATACTTCCTCTGTAACCGCCACAGCTAGCGCCTGGGATAGTCTCTACCAGACCAATACCCTCGAATCCGCAACTATTGTCAAACTCACACGTACTCTGGCTATTATCCCCATCACTCTCTTTCTCTCCTACTGGCAAAGTCGTGAACAAAAAAATAAGCAAGGCTTACAACTGAAAAAAGTCTTCCCACTGTTTATCCTTTACTTTATCCTTGCATCTCTCCTAACCACCCTACTGACCTCTCTCGGTGTGTCCAGTAGTTTCTTTACCCCTCTCAAACAACTCTCCAAATTTCTCATTATCATGGCCATGAGTGCTATCGGACTCAAAACAAATCTGGTCGCTATGGTCAAATCCAGTGGACAATCCATTCTTCTTGGAGCCATCTGCTGGATTGCCATCATTCTCACCAGTCTTGGTATGCAGACCCTTATCGGCATTTTCTAATACTCTTCGAAAATCTCTTCAAACCACGTCAACGTCGCCTTGCCGTATATATGTGACTGACTTCGTCAGTCTTATCTACAACCTCAAAACAGTGTTTTGAGCAACCTGCGGCTAGTTTCCTAGTTTGCTCTTTGATTTTCATTGAGTATAACACAAAAGGTAGCCCACCAGCTACCTTTTTCTTATGCTTCCTCAATCAAGCGTGTGTGTTCTCTCTTGATGCAACGATTCATCACGATATCATCACATCCACCAGCACGCAAGATCTCTTCCGCTTCTAGACTTTCAAGTCCCAGTTGTGCCCAGAAAATCTTGGCATCCGCCTTGAGAAAGTCTCGTGCTACATCAGGTAAAAATTCACTGCGACGATATACATTGACAATATCTACAGGAAAAGGAATCTCTGCTAGGCTAGCATAGGCCTTTTCACCCAAGATTTCACCACCTGCCGCCTTGGGATTGACTGGGATAATTTTATAACCCCGAGCCTGCATTTCCTTGGTCACTCGATTGCTAGTTGTTTCTTCACGGTCTGACAAGCCCACCACAGCAAGGGTTTTACTCGTTGCGAGATACTGACGAATCACGCCATCACTTGGATTGATAAATTCTTGACTCATAGAAATCCTCCTTTTTCTTCAGTATAGCACAATTTGAAAAGGCTTGCAGAATTCTACTACAAAAAAGGAGGACTAGCCCCCTTTTTAGGCTCTATAATATTTGTAGTGGGTAAATCCCCTATGGATATTATGGAGCCTATTTTGTTGTAGAAAAAAAGTCCCA